>DASRVI010000091.1:0-7042 GCA_035655135.1 Acidobacteriota bacterium
TCATTTTCATCTTGATAAACGTTGTCGCTTATTTTAACAGCATAGATATGCCGAGATTCATGCGAAGTTCCGATTATTTCGACTTTAGCCAGGTGGGGATATAAAGTTTCAAGCTGATACAAGTCTTGTTCCAGCTCCAGATAGGAATGATAGGCGCCGTTAATCCCGCCCTGAGAATAGGCGTCTCTTTCATTAAGCTTAATAAAGTTGGCGCTCTCAATGGAGTAGACAATTCCTGCGTCGTTTAGTTTAATAAGATCTTGCGCTCCGGCAACAATAAAAATTAGGTCATCCTTTTGAAAAAGCACATCCAGGTTCATATCCATTACAGCCTGAATAACTTCAGAGTCCTTTTTAACACTGATGATGTCATTTTCCCCTAAGAACTGAGCCAGCAAAACTGAATTTATTAATAAAACCAGGAAAAAAACAACAGTTCTTCTCTTCATGGGTCTCCCTTTATTTTTTGCTCCTGTATCCAAAAGTTATCACCACCCGCCTCCCTCTTAATTGGTCTCCTGATCCTTTCTCATAGCCTAATGAAGCGCCAGCATTCAAAAAAAAATGATCCAGAACCAGACCTGTCCCAAATGTCAGGGAGTAATAAGAGGAATGAGGGTTTTTCATTGGCTGAGGGTCATAAAGAAATCCAAGCCAAAGAGGGACCTTGAATTCGAGGCCAAAAAGCTTGGCCCAGCTATTGTATTCGATGCCGGTTCCAAAATTCACAATATTCTTAAAATCTCTAGGTCTTTCCTCTCCAAAAAGGGTTACTTTATATTGGCTCCAGTTAAAAAAAGTCGCATCAGCAGCCACTCTGAATTGATCTGAAAACCAGTAATTGAAGCCAGCACCTAATATCAAGGGCTGGCTAAAGGTCGATTCTTCTCGAGATTCTATCTTTATATCTGTTCCAGAAGAGACCGCTTGATAGCGGAGAAGGTTTTCACTGCTGCACTTTCTTTGATAAGGAGTTCTGAATACAGCAGCAGCCTGAAATTTTGGATTGAGATGGATAGTGATGCCTCCGTTTAGATAAAATTTTTGCCAATGGTGAGATTTATCATCTGTCATTATAATATCGCCGCTGTAATACTCTTCCACCAGTTTCTTTTTTAGATTCCCTGTCACAAAATTAAATCCTATTCCCATTGAGATTTGATTTCCCAAATTTTTGGATACAGATAAATTTATGTTTCTCAGAAGTCCGGTTTGCTCAAAGTCGAGTTCATAAACTACAGAGCCCTTATCTTTGTACCGGTAAAAAGCACTGGGTCTGTTATAGTTTTCCAGAATGGAAGTGTTTAAAGAGACTCCCCATCCGTCTAGATTTAAGGAGACTCCTCCGAAGTCTAAACAATAAAGTATTAGAGGGGCGTTTTCATCGATGAAAACGGGACCTGTATTGATTATGGAGTATTTTGAAAAAGTAGCCTTGTTTAGAGAACCGTTTATGACAGCTGTGAATCGGGGGAGTTGGCTCAATTGAGAGGGATTGGTGAGAGCGGTAGATAGATCAAAAGAATAGGCATAATGAGCTCCTCCCATGCTTAAGGAAACTCCTGTTAAGAGTCCAAAGGTATTCCAAGTTCTAAAGGGAGCCTCATCCTCATACTGTCCCCTAATAAGCTGTGCTTGGGCTTTGGTGGGAAGAAAAATAAAAAGGCAAATCACAAGAAAAAGAAAAAAATTCAGCCATTTTTTTATGAATAATTCAGGTAAATATTTGCAAATTAAAATCATTTTGAATAGACTATACTACTTAAAAGTTCAACTGGAGTAAAGATGAAGATGAAGAAATCTGGCAGAATAAAGATTCTGGGAACAGGAATGTATGTGCCAGAAAAGATTTTGACCAATGAAGACCTTGAGAAAATGGTGGACACTTCGGATGAGTGGATCACTACCCGGACGGGAATCAAAGAAAGACGCATAACCGCTCCGAATGAAACCACAGCTGATATGGCTGTTTTAGCTGGTCAGCGGGCCATTAAAGACGCCGGCCTTAAAGTTAAAGATATTGACTTGATCATCGTGGCTACTTCCACTCCAGATACTATTTTTCCCTCCACAGCCACTTGGGTGCAGAAAGGTTTAAAAGCGGACAACACACCTGCGTTTGATTTGTCCGCAGGATGCACTGGATTTTTGTACGGAATGATTGTGGCTGAAGGGCTTATATTGTCTGGGATATCCCGGAGAGTTCTGCTTATAGGAGCTGAGTGTCTGACCAAGATCACAAACTGGAAGGACCGCAATACCTGTGTTTTGTTTGGAGATGGAGCGGCCGGTGTCGTTTTAGAAAAATCTAATGATCAAAGCGGCATGCTTTCCTCTTACTGGAAAGCGGATGGAAACCTAGGTGAACTTCTCATCCTGCCCGCTGGGGGAGTGATGAAGCCCGCCTCTCATGAAACCGTTGAGCAGGACCTTCATTATTTACATATGAAGGGGAATGAAGTGTTTAAGCATGCTGTGAAGCAGATGGGGGAAGCTGCATTAATGGCTTTAAAGAAGGCTGGGATAAAAAGAGAAGACATTGATTATCTGATTCCTCATCAGGCTAATATACGGATCATACAAGCCACTGGAAGAAGACTAAAACTGCCTGAAGAAAAGGTCTTTTCAAATATACATAAGTATGGAAATATGTCTGTCGCCACCATTCCTATTGGACTTCATGAACTTAAGGAAGAGGGAAAACTCAAAAAAGGCACAGATATTGTCATGGTGGCGTTCGGTGCGGGATTTACCTGGGCTGCAGTAGTCTATAGATTTTGATTCTTTGGTTGATTTTTTAATAGCTATATCCTATAATTAATATCGTAATTATAAAGTATTTTATATTTTTAGGAGTTGCACATGAAAAGATTGATTTCCCTTTTGGTGGTTCTGTTAACCGTTTTTCTAGCTCTTGTTTATGCTAATTCGGTCATCAGCCGGAAAAGCGAGTTTCCAGAAGCACCGGATTTTGTGCTTAAAGATCTGAACGGCAATGAAATCACTTTGGATGATTTTAAAGGTAAAGTTTTGTTCATAAATTTCTGGGCCACTTGGTGTCCTCCCTGCCGGGAGGAGATTCCCGGATTTGTCAGTATGTATGAGATTTATAATGGACGGGGGATGGAAATATTAGGCGTTTCTTTAGATCAAAAAGGGGTGGAAATCGTTAAAAAATTTGCAGAGATGTATGAAATTAATTATCCCATGGCTATGGGAACCAATCAGTTTATCCAGGATTATCAGCCGGGTCAGTATATTCCCACCACCATTATTATTGACCAGGAGGGGAGAATACGCGACAGACACGTTGGGTATTTAGATAAAACCATCCTGGAGAAATACTTCCTTCAACTCTCCCAGTAGAAGACTTAACAAACCAATTATTCTGTGCCATTCACGAGTCGAGGTTATGGCGTCATTGCGAACGACTGTAAGGAAGTGCGGCAATCCAATGACCTCTTTATAATTAAATAGTCGTCAGATCACCGCGTCGCTGTGCTCCTCGTGATGACATTACGCTGTGGTCCTTCACCGCGAATGCCCCGCAACGAAGCAGATGCCGTAAGATCAGCTCGCCTTTGGTAAAAAAATGGCGATTAAAATTAGAAGTATAAATAGTAAAATACTGTCAATAATTGTTATTGAAGAAAATCTTGAATATCGCTGAAATTAAAATGATGATAAGCACATCGCCATTTTTTTATGAATGGCTAGACCATGCCCATGCCTAGGTCTATGGCTTTCTCATTCAACGGAAGCAGATGGTGATGCCTTTCCGGCAGAGCTTCTTTGAGAGCTGTGATCACTGATTCTTTTTTTACCACTTTATCTACTTTGAGCAGAGCTCCCATAGCCACCATGTTCATGACCTTGGTGTTTTCTAGTTTTTCAGTGGCTATTTTTATGGCTGGAACCGCATAAGCCTTGATATCCTTCCGAGTCGGGCCCTTTTTAATGTGGCTGCTTTCCCAAATCAGAATTCCCCCTTTTTTGACTTTGGGTTCGAATTTATCCAAAGATGGTTTGTTGAACACCACCGCGATGTCAAATTTTGTATCAATGGGAGATGAAATCTTATCATCACTGACATTGACCATGCAGTTAGCTGTGCCGCCTCTCATTTCAGGCCCGTAAGATGGAAACCAGCTCACCTCTTTTCCCTCTTTCATGGCTGCATAAGCAATTAAGGTTCCCATGGACAGCACTCCCTGGCCTCCAAATCCGGCAAATACCATTTCCTTTAACATCTAGGCCTCCTTCTTATCAGGTTTCTTAAAGACTTTTAATGGATAGTAGGGAAAAACTTTTTCTTCAAGCCATTTGAGAGATTCTTCAGGAGTCATTTTCCAGCCTGAAGGGCAGTTTGATGCTACTTCAATAAAGGTGGTCCCCAGTTTTTTTCCTTGATATTCAAAAGCATTGCGCAGCGCTTTTTTAGCTTTTCTGGTGTGAGCGGGCGTATCACAGCTCACTCTTTCCACATAAGCCACTCTCTCGAACTGAGATACGATTTCTGCCATTTTTAAAGGAAGCCCCATTTTTTCTGCGTCCCTTCCATAGGGAGATGTGGTGGTCTTTTGTCCTTCCAGAGATGTGGGGGCCATCTGTCCTCCGGTCATGCCGTATATGCCATTGTTGATAAAAATAAAAGTGAAATTTTCACCCCGGTTGCAGGCATGAAGAGTTTCTGCCGTTCCAATGGCTGCCAGGTCACCGTCTCCTTGGTAAGAAAACACATATCTGTCAGGCAGCATTCGTTTAATGCCGGTGGCCACAGCAGCGGCTCTGCCGTGAGCTGCTTCCTGCATGTCCACATCCATATAGTCATAGGCAAAAACAGAACATCCCACTGGACACACCCCAACTGTTTTTTCCTGAATGTCCATCTCATCAATCACTTCCATAAGAAGTTTGTGTATGGTGGAGTGAAAGCATCCCGGACAATAATGCATCCTTTTATCAGTAAGGGTTTTTGGAGTTTTATAGATAAGTTTATATCCTTTTTTCATTGTATCACTCCTTTTGGCTTAACTTCTTGATGTGTTCATAGACTTCATCAGGTTCTGGAACAATTCCTCCCATCCGGCCGTAAAAATGAACTGGTTTTTTACCGCACACAGCTAATTTAACATCTTCCACCATCTGCCCTGCGTTCATTTCCACTGAGATAAAAAATTTGATATTTTTTTTATCCGCATATTCGCTTAGTTTTTCCCAGGGAAAGGGCCATACTGTTTGAGGCCTGAAAAGCCCTACTTTCATTCCATCTTCACGGCCAATATCCACTGATTTTCTACATACTCTGGAAGAGAGTCCGAATGAGGTGATGATGATTTCCGCATCTTCAGTTTGGTATTCTTCGAACCTAACCTCATTCTTTTTTATTTTTTCATATTTTTTTTGGAGTTTCTGGTTCTTTTTCTCCATATCTTCGGGTTGGATGTACAAGGATGTTAGAATGTTGCGTTCTCTGTCTTTTGTTTTTCCTGTGGTAGCCCAGGGCTTATTGGGTTTGTATTCAAGGGGTTCCGGGAGTTCGACTTTTTCCATCATTTGCCCAATGGCTCCATCAGAAAGCATAGTCACAGGTGTTCTGTATTTATCTGCCAGCTCAAATCCCAGATAAACAAAGTCCACCATCTCTTGAACAGAGTTGGGTGCCAGCACAATGGTGTGGTAATCTCCGTGGCCTCCTCCTTTAGTGGACTGGAAATAATCACTTTGGCTGGGCTGAATGGTTCCCAGTCCCGGACCTCCACGAACCACATTACAGAAAAGACAGGGAATTTCGGCACAGGCGATATAAGAAATACCTTCCTGCATCAAAGAAAATCCAGGAGAAGAGGTGGTGGTCAAAATCCGGGCTCCGGCTCCCCCTGCGCCGTACATCATATTGACAGCCGCCACTTCACTTTCTGCTTGGAGAAGCACATAATCATGATTGGGTTCCTGCTGGGCTAGATACTCGATCACTTCTGACTGAGGCGTGATGGGATATCCAAAATATCCCTGAAGACCAGCCCGAATGGCAGCTTCTCCTAAGGCTTCATTACCTTTCATTAATCTGAGTTCACCCATGTTTCCTCCTTTGTTTAGACGGATCTTCTTTTCTGTAAACAGTGATAGCTGCATCCGGACAGATCACAGAACAGTTCATGCAGGCGATGCAGTCATCCTCCTCTTTGAGATAAGCATAATGAAGACCATAGCTGTTGGTATCAGCAGTATTTAATGCCAGGCAGTCTGTGGGGCAGCTGGTCACACACAGATTGCATCCTTTACACCTTTCAATGTCGAATTCCACAGTACCTTTTGCAGGCATGATGTCCTCCAAACTTAGATTTATGAGTGTTATTATTTTGAGTAAAAATCATAAAACCTCCAGTATTAAGGCTGTTGAATTTTTTGAATAAAAAAAAGATTTCACTTTTCGATTTAATTCACAGCTCAAAAGTTAGCACTCTGTGAGAGTGACACTGCACATTGACAGCTGCGGGCATGGAAGCAATATGACAGGGGAATGCTTCCACATGAACAGCCAGTGAAGTGATCCTTCCTCCCATTCCCTGCGGCCCGATTCCAAGGTTGTTTATTCTCTTGAGCAGTCTTTTTTCCATGTCCGCATAAAAAGGATCCGGATTGTGGGAACCAAGGGGCTTTCTCAGCAAAGCTTTTTTAGCGAGAAGTGCTGAATATTCAAAATTTCCTCCCAGGCCCACTCCCACTATGGTGGGAGGACAGGGATTGGATCCTCCTGTTTCTATGGTTTCGACCACAAAATCTTCAATCCCTTCTTTGCCTGCTGCTGGAGCAAACATCCTTACCTGGCTCATATTTTCAGCGCCTCCGCCTTTGGCCACAAACTGGACTTTAAAATGGTCTCCTTTATCCAGCTCCCAGTGGATATAAGCCGGGGTGTTGTCACCGGTGTTCTTTCTGCGGATAGGGTCTGCAACCACTGATTTTCTTAAATATCCTTCTTCATAACCCTGTTTTGTGCCCTGAGTGATGGCATGGCGCAGGCTTTCCAGACCATGGT
>DASRVI010000092.1:0-6813 GCA_035655135.1 Acidobacteriota bacterium
TCTTTCAATTCTTCATCAACAAGTGAAATTTTTGTATCTTTTCCTGACCTGGAAATAATGTTTATTCCAATAACGACAATCACTAAAGCAAGTAAAAATAAAGTTAAATATCTCAACATTATGACCGGCCTGATGTTTTTAAACTTTATTTTTCTCAGCATATTAACCTGACTATCCATATATATTATAAAACATTTATTTGAATTATAAACATAAGTCCTTCACAGCTGTGCGATCCAAAAAAAATAACAAAAAAAAAGAACTATCTTTCAATTGGTTTTATATCATGGAGAACAAGATTTAAACACTTCTCTCCAAGATATTCTGTTCTGTTTAAGGAATAAACAATATCAGCCCAATCCCCATTTTTTATCCAATCGGCCCAGTCTTTTCGGCCCCACCCCAGGGCTTCAAACATTCTTGCGTCTTTTTTCACAATAATTTTGCTGTGTTTTCCTTTGAGAACCTGGGGGGTGGATGCCACATAGACTTTTTCTGATAAAAAAAGTGGTTTAGGGTTTCCCTTTCCATAAGGCTCAAGTCGATCCATTTCTTCTAAAAAGGTGTTTGTTATATCTTTAAAATCAATTTTTGCGTCTATCTGAATCCTTCTTTTAAGGTGGTCTTCATCCATTGTTAAGTCCGCATAATTGTTTATGTTCCTTCTGAACGCATCGAAATTTTCATAATCTATCTCACAACCTACAGCCAAAGGATGCCCTCCGTAATTGATGCAAAATTGATGGCTGTTTTGGATGCCCTTTATCAAAGAAAATTCTTTGATGCTTCTTCCTGAACCAAAAGCTCTTCCATCTTGGTAGGAAAAAAGCAGTACGGGTCGATAAAAAAGCTCCTTTAACCGAGAAGCCACAATACCTATAATTCCTCTGTGCCAATGTTCGCTTCCTAAAATCAATAATTTGTATTTTTTATCCAGATTGTTCTTTTCTATCTTTTTTACAGCCTGGTTAAAAATTTTTAATTCTGCTTTCTGTCTTAAGGAGTTCAGCTTATTCAAATGATCTGCTATCTCTTGGCTCTTTACATTGTCCTTGACTCGAAAGAGATTTACAGAGAGATCAACTTTTCCCATTCTTCCTGCTGCATTTAACCTAGGAGCGATTCTAAAACCAACATCTCCAGTGGTTATGTCCCTATATCCAATTCCACAAACAGACAACAGATTCCTAAGCCCTTTGTTGGACACATCTTTCAAACTCTCTAGACCAAATTTTACAAAAATCCTGTTTTCGCCTCTTAATTTGACCACATCAGCAATGGTACCAATAGAGACCAGCTTTAAATAATGAGTTAGAACCGAATCTTTACTCCTTTTTTCCATAAGTGCTTGGATCAGCTTAAAAACCACTCCAATCCCCGCCAGGTTTTTGTCTGGATACCTTGAGTGGCTTAAGACAGGATTGAGAACAGCGACAGCCTTGGGGAGATCAGGACCCGGCTGATGATGATCTGTAATAATGACATCCACTCCATGGGATCTTGCTTTTTCTGTGAATTCAACAGCTTTAATTCCACAATCTACGCTGATAACTAAATCAATTTTGCGTTCCAGCACCATTTCCAAGTGCTTTGGTTTGATGCCATATCCATCTTCTAATCTGTCCGGAATAAAATAATCAATACAACCTCCAAGAGATTCAATCGCTTTCATTAAAACCACGATGGAAAGAATTCCATCAACATCATAATCCCCAAACACAAGTATTTTTTCTTTATCTCGAACAGCCTTTTCTACTCTTTGAACCGCTTCTTGCATTGATTCCATCTGATAGGGATTGTGCAAATTCTTGATATCAGGAAATAGAAATTCGTGAGCTTCTTCTCTGGTCTTTATCCCCCGGTTAAAAAGAATCTGAGCTGTCCCTAACGATATCCCTAGTCCAGATGCAAGATGAGTGACCTTATCATTAGTCTCGGGCATCAACCATATGTTTTCTTCCATTAACTCTAAATTTAACACCTGAACTATTCACGAGTCAAGATTACTGTAGATGCGAGGCGCAGGGCATGAAGGGGTGGTCCTTCACTGCAAAATAGTTAATTGTGAATTAAAAACCTCAAGTGAATAAATAGGGAATAACTCTAATAAGGAATATACTTATCCTGAGCAAACTGAAATTTGGGTGCTGCTGAAGCGACTTTGAAGATTTAGCCTTCGGAGTGCTGTGTTTGAGGGAACTCAGCGGAGCTGAGCTGGGAGCATGTTTGACCCACGGACGGGGGGAGTTGCGCAGCAGCCGAAAATACAGTGCGAAGAATGGCGTTTAAAATCTGAACGGAGCACAAGCTGTATCCAAATTTCACCATATTTTATGAATGATTCAGGTCAACATGATCTCCACACATTGACAATAATTTAGATGAAAAATATAATTCACTCTATACCATGACTAAATTAAAAGAAAAACTTTTCCGTACCAGAAAAGCATTTAATGAAAAAATTAAAGAGGTGCTCCAATCCCCCAAAAAAAGGGACGAAATACTGGAGGACTTTATGGAGGCTCTCCTTTTATCAGATGCAGGAATAAATACTTCTGAAAAAATCATTTCAACTGTGAAAGAAAAAACAAAAAAAGCTGATTCCTTCCCCATTATTAAACAAGCCATAGAGGAAGAAATAGAAAAGATCCTTTCTGCATTTCCTTTTAAATTAAACACAAGCCCTAACGGAACTGTTATTATGTTTGTAGGGACCAATGGCGGGGGCAAAACCACTTCCCTTGCTAAAACAGCCTATCACTTCAGCAAAAAGGGAGAAAAAGTGCTGATGGTGGCTGCGGATACATTCAGGGCTGCTGCCCAAGAACAGCTTTCCGAATGGGGGAAAAAATTAAATATTTCAGTAATAAAAGGCTCCTATGGAGCTGACCCAGCCGCTGTAACCTATGATGCCATTCAGTCTTTTAAATCCAAAAAATACCAAATGCTTCTCATAGATACAGCCGGACGCCTGCACACCAACATAAACCTGATGAATGAACTTGAAAAAATAAAAAAAATAATCTCTAGGGAAATTCAAGGAGCTCCTCAGGAAGTCCTCCTGGTTCTGGATGCAAGCATAGGACAAAATGCTCTGCATCAGGCAAGGGAGTTCTCAAAATTTTCAGGACTGACTGGTATATTTTTATCCAAACTGGACGGGACCGCCAAAGGAGGAAGCGTGATAAGTATTGTGGATAAACTGGAACTTCCCATAAAGCTCATAGGCATAGGGGAAAAAGAAGATGACATGCTTGAGTTCTCTCCTCAAGAATTCACACAGGCTCTTTTATCATGAGTGACTCTAAAGATATTTCCTATCTCCAGATGTGCTATGCTCTTGCTGAAAAAGCCATTGGCTGGGCAAGCCCTAATCCATATGTGGGAGCTGTCATTGTAAAAAATGAGATGATTGTGGGCCACGGTTATCATGAAAAGCCCGGAAAACCCCATGCAGAAGCTGTAGCATTGAACAAAGCCGGTTCTAAAGCAAAAAACGCAACAGCTTATATAAATCTAGAACCCTGTGTGCATTGGGGAAGAACCCCTCCTTGCATTGACAAAATACTCGAGTCTGAACTTCAAAGAGTGGTTATATCATCCATGGATCCCAATCCGCTGGTAAATGGAAAAGGGATTGAAAAAATGAGAAAAGCAGGTATCAAGGTTACTTTAGGCCTCCTTGAAGAAAAAAACAACCACCTCAATGAAGCCTATTTTAAATACATCCAAACAAAAGTCCCTTTTGTCACTCTAAAGGCAGCTGTAAGTCTGGATGGAAAAACAGCCACAAAAACCTTTTCTTCCAAATGGATTTCCTCTCCTCAAACTAGAGAATATATGCATCTCTTAAGAGGAGAGCATGATGCCATCATGGTAGGAATAAACACCATACTGAAAGACAACCCTCAATTGACAGTGAGACATCCTGGTTGGCCTGGAAAAAAGATCATCCGGGTCATTCTAGACTCAAACCTGCGCATTCCCCTTAAATCAAAAATCCTCTCCACTTTATCAAAAGGAAATATACTTATCTTTACTCTGAAAAAATCTTCTTCCGAAAAAAAAGACATGTTAGAGAAACAAGGAGTCGAGGTCATCTCAACTCCTGAAAAGAACAATAAAGTGGACTTAAAAAAAGTTCTTGATTGGCTTGGAGAAAACCATATATCAAGCGTGCTGGTTGAAGGAGGCTCTTTTCTTCACACCCAAATACTTGAATCCAAAACAGCAGATAAAATTATTCTATCCATCTCCCCAAAATTGGTGGGAGGTCAGCAGGCTCCCTGTTTTTTTCAAGGGAAAGGGATAGAGATCATGAGCGAATCCATGAAATTAAAAAACATAAAAACAATGAAAATTGGCAGTGATATCATTGCCCAAGGATATCTATGATGTTTACCGGGATCATAAAAAACACAGGTCGGTTTAAAGCTTACGCTTTAGGAAAACAAAAGATGACCATTCAAGCCCCAACAGTGGCTCCTGATATTAAAATAGGCGGCAGCCTTTCTGTGGATGGTGTTTGTCTCAGTCTAGTCAAAAAGAAAAAAGATATGCTCACTTTTGATCTGTCTCCAGAAACTTTAACAAAAACAACTTTAGGCTCTCTGCGTAGGGAGGACTGCTTGAATTTGGAGCTTCCCTTGACTCTTCAAGATCCTCTGAGCGGTCATTTAGTGACCGGCCATATAGATGATAAAGGAAAAGTCATTAAAGTCGAGTCAAAAAAAAAGGGGAAAAGAATAACCTTAAAATTCCCTCCTGAATTAAGACTTTACTTCATTCCCAAAGGTTCAGTGGCTGTGAATGGAGTCAGCCTCACCATTGCCTCTATTAAAAACAACCACTTAGATATTGAAGTCATTCCTATCACTTTAGAAGACACCAATCTATCAGACTTAAAGACAGGAAGTGAAGTCAACATTGAATGTGACATTATTGGCAAATATGTGTATAATTACACAGTTAAATCAGAGACGAAAATAGACTAAGGATTTAAATAGATGCAAAAAAAAACAGCGGTTGCTTCGGTAGCCCAAGCCATAAAAACCATAAAAGAAGGCAAGCTCATCATTATTGTGGATGATGAAGACAGAGAGAATGAAGGAGATCTCACCTGCGCGGCTGAAAAAGTCACACCCGATATCATTAACTTTATGGCCAAACATGGAAGAGGGTTGATCTGTCTATCTCTCACTAAAGATAGAATTAAAAAATTAGACCTTCCTCTGATGGTCAAATACAATACAGCTCCCTTTAACACAGCCTTTACCGTATCTATCGATGCCAAAGACGGCATCACCACGGGAATCTCGGCTTATGATAGAGCCAAGACAATCCTCACTGCCATAGCCCCTAAATCAGAACCATCTGACCTAGTGCGCCCCGGACATATTTTCCCTCTCCAAGCTCAAGAAGGAGGAGTGCTGAAAAGAGCGGGGCAAACAGAGGCTTCTGTGGATTTAGCCCGCTTAGCTGGACTGACTCCTGCAGGTGTCATTTGTGAAATCATGAATGAAGACGGAACAATGGCCAGAAGAGAAGAGCTTGAAAAATTCAGCCAGACTTTTGACATTCCCGTTTTGACCATTGAAGAACTGATAAAATACAGGATGCAGAATGAAATTCTTGTCAAAAAAATAGAAGAAGCAGACCTTCCCACAAAGTACGGTCATTTTAAAATAATGATATTCGAAGATACTATCTATAATGAACATCATGTAGCCCTGGTAAAGGGGGAAATAAAAAAAGATGAACCCACACTTGTTCGGGCCCATTCTCAATGCCTTACTGGAGATACCTTTCATTCTCAACGATGCGACTGCGGGGAACAGCTCATTCTCTCTATGAAAATGATCGAAAAAGAGGGTAGAGGTGTCATTTTATATATGATGGACCATGAAGGAAGAGGGATAGGACTGGTCAATAAAATCAAGGCTTACGCTATACAGGAAAAGGGAGAAGATACGGTTGAAGCCAATCAAAAACTGGGATTCAAACCCGACCAGAGAGATTATGGAATTGGAGCTCAAATACTTGTGTCCCTAGGGATCACCAAATTGAAGCTCATTACCAACAATCCCAGGAAATTTATTGGCCTATCGGGTTATGGCCTTGAAATAGTGGAAAGAGAGTCCATTGAAGTCCCTCCCAATGATAAAAATCTTAAGTACTTGAAGACTAAAAAAGAAAAGATGGGTCATATCCTAGAGCTAGTTTAACTGGAAATGATAAAGGTGACGGGTCCATCATTGACTAGATAAACATCCATCATAGCTCCGAAAATACCTGTTTCTGTGGGAATGTTTTTATCCCGCAGTTGAGCCACAAAAAACTGAAATAATTTTTCAGCCTTATCTGGTTTTTCTGCACTATCAAAACTGGGTCTTCGGCCTTTTTTAACCGAACCTGCCAGAGTAAACTGTGATACAGCCAGAATTTCTCCGCCTGTTTCCTGAATGGACAAATTCATTTTTCCATCCTGGTCAGAGAACACTCTTAATCCTGAAATCTTATCAGCCAGGTATACCGCATCTCTCTCTGTGTCCCCTTTTTCGATTCCCACTAAAAGACAGAATCCTCTTTTAATATCTCCTGTTATTTTTCCCTCAACCTCAACATGAGCCTTTTTGACTCTTTGCAGGACTATTTTCACCTTGACTCCTTTATCCTGACCTATTCATAAAAAAATGGCGATGTTTTTATTATCATTTTATTTTCAGCGATATACAAGATTTTTTCAAGAACAATGACTTGAACATTTTTTCTGTATGTATTTTTTATTTTAATCGCCATTTTTTTACCATTGAG
>DASRVI010000093.1:0-2039 GCA_035655135.1 Acidobacteriota bacterium
GGAGAAAAGTACTTTGCTCTGATAAAAATTGAAGCCATTAACTTCAAACACCCTGAAGAAATCATGGGTGCCCGAAGAAACATCCAATTTGACAGTTTAACTCCCTTATATCCATTCGAAAAGTTCAATCTCCAGGATGGACACCCCAAAAACTTAAACGCCAGAATTATGGACCTTCTCACACCTATAGGAAAAGGTCAGAGAGGACTTATCGTCTCACCACCCAGGGCAGGAAAGACAACTCTTCTCAAGACCATTGCTCAATCCATTGAAAAAAACCATCCTGAAGTCATTCTCATTGTCTTACTGGTAGCTGAAAGACCTGAAGAAGTCACGGATTTCCAAAGAAGCATTCAAGGTGAAGTGGTGGCCTCCACATTTGACGAACCCCCGCAGAGAAATGCCCAAGTATCCAACATAGTCCTAGAAAAAGCCAAAAGACTGGTAGAGACCAAAAAAGATGTGATCATTTTGCTTGACAGCATTACTCGATTGGCCAGAGCTCATAATGCCATTATCCCTCCCTCTGGAAAAGTTTTATCTGGCGGAATTGATGCCAATGCGCTCAACAGACCAAAGAAGTTCTTTGGATCAGCCCGAAAAATTGAAGAAGGGGGAAGTCTGACCATTATGGCTACAGCACTTGTGGATACAGGAAGCCGCATGGATGAAGTCATTTTTGAAGAATTTAAAGGAACTGGCAATTTGGAAATCAATTTAGACCGGAGACTGGTCAACAAGAGACTTTTCCCTGCCATTGATATCAACATATCCGGAACCAGAAAAGAAGAGCTCCTTATTCCTGATGAAGACCTCAACAGGATATGGGTCCTTAGAAAAGTATTGAGTCAGCTCTCAGAAGTTGAAGCCATGGAATTATTGATAGAAAAAATCAGCAAAACAAAAACAAACGCCGATTTCCTCAATGCCATGAGCAAGGGGCTTTAACTTTCTATCAACACTTTTTAATCTCAAAATAATTCTAACCTGACTTATTCATAAAAAAATGGCGATGTTTTTATTGTTAATTTTGTCTCAGCGATATACAAGATTTTTACAATAACCATTATCCGAAAATTTTTATTGCTTATATTTTCAATTTTAATCGCCATTTTTTACCATTGAGGCGAGCCGATCTTACTGCATCTGCTTCGTTACAGGGCATTCGTAGTGAAGGACCACGACTATGTCATCACGAGGAGCGAAGCGACGTGGTGATCTCATTGTTCTCCATAACCATATGAGATTGCCACGCTCCCTTGCGGTCGCTCGCAATGACCCAGCAACCTCGACTCGTGAATAATCCAGGCTAAATATCCTCAAATCAAGACAAAGGATAAAATCTACCTTGAATAAAAAATTACAGTGACTATAATTTTTATGGTCATAGAAAAATGAAAAAATATTAAGGGTCTTGGAAACGCGCATGAACTCACCATCAAGTATAATGCTAATGGAAAGCCTATTCGATTCTTTGGCGGTTCAGACCCAAGAGGGGAGGGTTTGGCCAAAGGATTTTAAAATTTAGGTGTTTTTGACATATTTCAGGAGGATGAAATGACCCGATATCTTTCCAGAATAATTCGGACTTTTGCCTTAGTGGCCCTCATTTTGACTTATGTCCTGCCCTTCCATGCGGAGACACAGTCAAGCTGGGATAATGATAAATCCCTGCAGGATGCCCTAGACTGTGGGATTGCCTTGGGAATTCCCGGCATCTCGGTGGCTATCGGGGAAGGTGACCGCCTTGTTTGGACAGGAACCGCTGGATACAGTGACTTATCCCGAAAGATTCCGGTTAAGCCCCATGATCGTTTTGGCATAGGCAGCATTACCAAGACTTTTGTAGCCAGGGTTATCCTTCAACTAGTAGAAGAAGGTCTATTAGAATTAGATAAAACACCCGTCGATTACTTAGATCTGGATATAGTGCGACGAGTTCCCAATACAGATAAAGCCACTCTGCGCCAGCTTCTGAACCATCAGAGCGGGATTCCCACTTGGGAATTCCAGCCCGATTGGATTCCAGATGGACGCGG
>DASRVI010000094.1:0-2830 GCA_035655135.1 Acidobacteriota bacterium
AATTCATAGCTTATACCTTATTATATTATATAAAAGAAATTATTCCAGCACCTGTTAATGCCTCATACATAATCTAGAGCATATTATCCTTGTTTATTTACAAGCTAAGATAACCGTAAGCTTGATGAAATTCAGGTGTGGCTGAATTTCAGATCGGCTCGCCTGTAAGGTAAAATCAGCCTGCATTAAATTTAAAGACAAAACAGAAATAAATAGACAATCTTTGTTTATTAATATTACATAAAAATCCACTCGATCAAGAAAAAATAAATGAATGTGCAGGCTGATTTTATGAATAACTAATATTTTTGATATAATGGTTTAATCATGCCCAAAACATTCCAAGTCCTCACCAAAGACAAAAACTCTTCAGCCAGACTGGGCCTTATTCACACTCCGCATGGAAACATAGAAACTCCTGCTTTTGCTCCGGTTGGAAGCCAGGGAACCATCAAAGCCCTTCCCCATTCCATAGTCAAAGAACTGGGAGCTCAGCTAATACTGGTCAACGCCTACCATCTCTACCTCAGGCCTGGAATCAAAATTATAAAAAAAATGGGGGGGATTCATTCTTTTATCTCATGGGATAAACCCATTCTGTCAGACAGCGGAGGTTTTCAAATATACAGCCTATCTCCTCTGGTGAAAACAAAGAAAGACGGAGTCCAATTTTCCTCCCATTTAGACGGCACTCAAATATTTGTCACTCCTAAAGACATCATCGATACCCAATTAACTCTGGGAACAGATATCATGATGCCTTTAGATTATTTTGTTTCCTATCCCTATAAAAAACAAGAACTCGCTGACGCGGTGGATCTCACCTCCAAATGGGCCGGTCTATCCAGAGAACATTTCCTGAATCAAAACACATCCCAACAGCTCTGGGGAATAACACAGGGAAGTATTGAATGGGAACTCAGAGAAAAAAGCATTCAGAAACTCACTGAAATCAACTTTGACGGTTATGCTTTGGGAGGACTGGGCATTGGGGAGCCCAAAACTCAATTTTTTGATACCGTTAAAAAATCAACTTCCATACTCCCACAAGACAAACCCAGGTATCTAATGGGAATTGGTTATGTTGAAGATATCATCAAAGCGGTTGAGCTGGGTGTTGATTTTTTCGACTGTGTGCTCCCCACTCGAAATGCCCGAAACGGAACCTTATTCACCAGGCAGGGAAAATTAGTCATAAAAAATAAAAAATATGAAAAAGACCCCAGACCTTTAGATGAACAATGCTTGTGTTATACCTGCCAAAATTTTTCCAGATCTTACCTCCGCCACCTCTATGAACGAAATGAAATCAGTTCATCCATACTCAATACCATCCATAACCTTTATTTTTACCTTGACATCTTTAAAAAAATTAGGCAAGCTATTCAAACAAATTCGCTTAAAAGACTTAAAGAGAGAATAATTACGAAAGAGGAATTTTGATAATGTTTTTAGCTAACTTATTGACTTTTTCTGGTCAGGAACAACCTGCATCCCAGGGCGGAGGAAGTTTCATCACCGCCCTCATTCCGTTTATTCTTGTTTTTGTCATCTTTTATCTCCTGATCATTCTTCCTTCAAGAAGAAAACAAAAAAAACATCAGCAGATGGTGGAAGAATTAAAGCCCGGAGATAAAATCATAACTACCGGCGGAATACACGGAACCGTTATGGGAGTGCAGCAGGACAAAATTGAACTCAAGATCTCCACAAATGTGAAAATCGACATATCAAATAATGCAGTGGCGGTCATTCAAAGCAAGCAGTCAAATAAAAAATAGCGGCCTTTCCTGACTTAAAAAATCATAAATACTATTTAAGAAATAAAAATGAAAAGAAAATTACGCTGGAAAGTCATCCTGGTTATCGGTGTAGTTGCTCTGACTATCTACCTAGCCACTCCTCCGGCTGAAAAGATCAATCTGGGACTTGATTTAAGAGGGGGGATGCACCTTGTGCTTCGAGTGGTCACTGATGACTCAGTCAGGGCTGAAACCGACCAGGAAATCTCACGACTCAGAAAAACCCTGGAAGAAGAAAATATTGCCTATGATTCCTTAGTGAAAGCACCCAATGAAGTGGATGAGTTCAACATTCAGGAAATCGACCCTGAAAAACAAGGTCAGGTCAGAAAAATTCTGGACGAACAATTCAAGCAGTGGAGCTACCGGGTTATGGGTAACAATATCAATGTGACCATGAATCCTGGTGTGGCCACTTACCTCAGAGACCAAGCTGTCCGCCAATCTTTGGAAACCATAGGAAACCGAGTGGATGAGCTGGGGCTTACAGAACCCACTATCCAGCGTCAGGGGCTGACCGGTGATCGGATCATCGTGGAACTCCCCGGTGTTGAAGACCCGGAAAGAGTGATAGAAATTTTAAAGACCACCGCTCAACTGGAATTCAGATTAGTCAAAGGAGGACCCGCTCCCACCAGAGAAGCTCTTTTAGAAGAATACGGCGGAGAAGTCCCTGCGGGCATGGAAGTTTTAAGAGGAGATCCCCAACGAACTCAAGGAGAATTCTATCTAGTAAGCGACATAGCCGAGGTGGTGGGAAAAGACCTTAGAAATGCCCGACGGTCCACAGACGAATGGAATAATCCAGCCGTCTCTTTTACTCTGAATCCGGACGGAGCCAAGAGATTCGCCAAATTAACCGAAGAAAATATAGGAAAGCCTTTAAGCATTGTTTTGGACAACAAGATACAGCAGGTCGCTTCTATTGAAAGCAGAATCGCAGGTTCTGGAATCATCCACGGCAGATACACGGCGGAAGAGGCAGAGGATATCGCTTTGGTGCTGAGAGCCGGAGCGCTTCCGGCAAG
>DASRVI010000095.1:0-10193 GCA_035655135.1 Acidobacteriota bacterium
CTGATAGATCAAGTTCTTTTATGTAATTATTTTTGTATAAAGGACCCGGAGAATCTTGGGCGTTTTTATAGAGCAGTTATCGAGGAGAAAATTATGCAAGAAAGACTAGAACGAGAAAGTAGATGGACTGACGCTATTGCCGTTGGGAGCAAAGGGTTTGTAGAAAAGTTCAAACAGGATTTGGGCATTAAGGCTCGTAACAGGAATGTCAAGATTACAGGACCAAACCAGAACAGTTATCAGCTTGAAGAGGATAAGATTTTATTTTTGCCATCAAAAAGTTAGGAAATCAAGGGGCGGTCAATGTGGAAAACTGACTTAAATATATGAAAATAAAAGAAAAAGCCGGGCCCGTCCCCTATATTTAAAATGTCCCCTATATCCTATACCTATATCTTACTATATCTTATATATCTTATATATCTTCTATATATCTTATATATATCTATATATTTTATTGGATGATTTTAATCTCTCAGGATTAAAATGAAAGGTCAATCAAGGATGTCGATACTTATGCCCATGATTTTATGGGGAGGTTCGGATTGAAGGTCTAGAGAGATTTGGAAAACTTGGCCGGTGGATTTGGATTTTAATTTGAGCCTCACCGAATAATCCCCGGTTTTCATGGCACCGACAAGTTCGAATTTTCCTATCTCTTCCTGCATTTTCTGGAATTGGCGCAAATGTCCTTCCAGGGAAAATTCTTCCAGGAATTCAGAAGCTAAGTTTTCTTTAATGAATTTTTGGACTTTTTCCAAATCCTGACTGTCTAAAGCGCTCAATAGGGCGGCAGAGCGCTTTCCTGTGATGGAGTCAGGAAGCCCCCATGTTTCATTTGAGGTTTCATTTGTTCCTGATTCCAAATCCATGGATTCTGGTTTTTGGGGGAGAGTGTAGTCATAGCCGAAAACGATCCGAGCCAGTGCTTCGCTCACTTTCCAAGCCCGGTAGGAGTTGGTGTTAGCGAGGGCGATGATCACCACATCTTCATCCACGTACCGGAGGAAATCAGCAGAGAAATAAGGATTTCCTCCGTTGTGAGCGATGAGCTGGGTGCCCCGGGGTGTAGTGAAAAGAGCCCATCCATATCCGTAAAAAGAATCAGCTCCTTCGCCCTCCTGGACATGCGGATGATAATAGAGTTCTTTTTCCTCTTCACCCAGCACAGCGTTGCCTTCCAGGGCTTTGTGCCATTGATACATATCTTTGACGGTGGAGAGAATGCCACCGTTTGCTCTCAAATGCCATCCAGGTCCGTCATCAAGCCAGGGATGGTCCAGAAGAGTCCCCCAGTCATTATCTCCTCTGTAGCCGTGAGCGAGATTATCTTTATCCCAGTCAGGAATCAGATACCCTGTATGGGTCAAGCCTGCAGGCTTGAAGAGGTTTTGGTTGAGAAATTGTTCATAGGATTTTCCGGAGATCAGCTCAATAATGATCCCCAGAAGACTGTAGCCCACATTGGAGTATTCGTACAGAGTGCCGGGCTCTCGTTTGAGCGGGGTTTCCATGGCAAGTTTAATGAATTCATCTCTGGAAATAGGATCAAAGTCAGGACCAATGGCGCCCGGGAATCCGGCTGTATGGGTGAGAAGATGATGAAGGGTGATACCTTTTTTATCTTCCGGTACATTTGAAAAATATTTGGTGATGGGATCTTTGACACTGAGCTTGCCCATCATCTGGAGCTTTAAAATCGCGGCCCCTGTGAACTGCTTTGTGATAGAACCGATAGTGGAGACTGTGTTAGCGGTAAAGGGAATCTCTTTTTCTTTATCAGCCATTCCGTATCCTTTGGCAATAAGGATTTGATTGTCCTTGGCCACCAGAACAGAGCCTGAAAACCCGGCTTTTTGGGCATGGATCATGTATTCTTCGAGTTTGGGTGTGAGGTCATTGGTTTGAGTGCAGTTAAGAGCTGCCAGAGACAGAACTAGAAGAATTGAAAGGCTTATTCTTATTTTCATGGGTCATCTCCTTTTTAAGGCCAAATTCATTATTCAACCTGTTTTAAAGATGGTGTGGACTATAGGTCTGTATTCTAAAACTGATTTTTTCTGTTTTAGTTGCAAATCAATCCATGTAACGGCCGGCATTGACATCAATGACTTCACCGGAAACATAGTCGTTCTCAAGCAGGTATAGTACGGTGTGGGCGATTTCTTCCGGGCTTGCGATTCTGCCGAATGGAGTCGCCTGAGACAACTTTTTTTCCTTTTCTGGAGAAAGGAAGCCTGTATCCACTGGTCCGGGTGCCACTGCATTCACCCACATATCCGGCGCCAGCTCCCGGGCAAGAGCAAAAGTCATGCCTATCACTCCTGCTTTTGAGGCCGCATAATGACAGCCGATGGTCCCTCCCATTTTTCCGGCAATGGATGAAATATTCACTATTTTTTTCAGATCTTTTCGGAACTCCAAAACAGCAGCCCGGCTGCAGTTGAAAACTCCAGTAAGATTGACATCCAGAACTTCGCGCCATTCTGCTTCTTCGATTGACAATAAAGAAGAATTGGCCCCGGATAGCCCGGCATTATTCACCAAAATCTGAAGGCTGCCCATACTTTTCTTCACTGTTTTCATCATGGACAACACTTGAGCAAAATCCCTCACGTCGGCCTGGACTTTTTCAGCTATCAAACCTTTCTCAATAATTTTTTTTGTGGTCAGATCTGCTGCCTCAGCATTCTGGAGATAATGCACAGCCACATTTACGCCTTTTTCAGCCAAAGCTAAGCTTATGGCTCGACCTATCCCGCGGCATCCTCCTGTAATCAGGGCATTCTTTTCTTTTAATTCCACAATGTCCCTCCGTTCCAATATCAATAATTATCTTAATATTAATCTTCCTGAAGTCTAGAATCAATGAAAAAATACAGTACCGTCTTACCTATTCACCTAATTTTTTATTGACTCGTATACAGGGGCATCTGTATTATTTTAAGGTGAAAAGTCTAGATGGGGGAAAGAAATGAAATTCAACAAATGGGATGGGTCTTATTTCAATTTGCACACCACTCCGTTTCAACGCAAAGAACTGGCATTCAGCCTGCTGGAAGGGAGGGAAGGGGGGGTCAGACCGTCAGATATTGTTTATAATCAACCACTTAAGTTCATTTGATGGCTCTTTATAGCCCTTAAAAGAGCCATTCTAGGGCGGTTCATCACAATAATGGATACCTAGTGGCATGTATGTTGTAGATTTTAAGCTTAAAATAAACAAGATCTCGATAGCCATAAGCCCTGCGTTTAGTCACTTTTATGCGGTTGTTGATGCCCTCTACTTTTGCTGTTGATATGGGAAAATTAAAATAATTGAGGATGCCCCAAGCATGACGGCGGAGCTTTCTGGCAAAACGCGCCAGTAACAACACTCCTGACTCAAAGGCCATGCGGATCCATTCATTGAGAAACTTTTCTGCTTCCTGTCGGGAAGGCATCTTCCAGAGTCGACGCAGTTCTTCTTTAAGCACATACGCAATAAAGATCGGGTGATTGATGCGCAGGAGCCGCCAAAGCCTCTCCTGCGCTCTGAGAGAGAGCTTTTCTTGTCCTTTAAGGAGAAGATAACGAGTTCCTTTGATCACCTCTCCTTCTGGAGTGCCTTCGAGTTTATTGGCCTCATCAACCCGGATCTTATTGAGAGTTCGGGAGTAATCAGCAAGGATGTGAAAGTGATCATAGACAAGGGGAAGACCTCGGTAATAGAGACGCACGGCTTTGGCATACGGCTTCCACATGTCCATGGCTATGGCTTTGGGCCTGACCCCAATGCGCTTGAGGCGTTTAAAAAAGGGAGAAAGACTCTCCACCCGGCGGCCCTCGCCCACATAGACCACACGTCCTGTCTCCAGATCGACCACCACTGTCAGATAATTATGTCCTCGTTTGACACTCACTTCATCTACGCCTAAAAACTTTATCTTTCTGAGGTCTTTTTCCCTGGGGACCCGACGCTTCAGCCTCTTCTTGTCTATCTCTTTGACTGTGGCCCAGTGAAGACCCGTATGCTCTGCAACATCCCTTATAGTCATATACGCACAGAGATCCATCACATATTCCTCCAAGGTATGGGTAAAATGCTTTTTCGGATCCGCACATGAGATATTTTCATACCGAATCTTCCCACAGTGGTTACAGTAAAACCGCCTCATCCTTCACCCGTGCAAATACGGGTCTCTTTCCTATGGGTAATAATCGAATCACCCTCCATCGATAGCCTTTTTTCTTCACATCCCAAAATCTGCAGGCTCCGCAACGCTTCTTTGATCGAACCACCTCCAAGTAAAAAGCACCACCTTTTTGCCAGGACCTCAACTGATGAAATCCATAAAGGCCCAAAGCATGATACAATAGTGATAGGGACATCGTTATTCCTCCTTTTAAAAATTATTTTTGTTTCAATGAGGAATTTAATACGGTGTCCCTCTTTTTGCAACAAAAGGTATCCATTATTGTGATGAACCAGGGCTAAAATCATTCATTTAAGGATACTGGAGAAAGAGGTCCTGTTTATGATGCCTCAGATTGTCATTGTGTTTGAAATACTTTCCCCTCAATTTTATATTGAGCGATCACGTTATAGCCTTCCTCATCCTCGATAACGGTCCATAAAGTCCCATCATCAGCAAAGACGGGGCGGTATCCTAAATCTTTTCCGAATTCTATGCGCTCTGCAAATTTTCCATCTCTGTCAAAAATATCCACCAGATTTTTCTCGTTGTTTTCTGTATAAAGAAAGACCCATATATAATTTTCCGAGGTAACCACAGTATTCTTATAGTATGGCTTGTATTTTGGGAAATCCGCATATTTTTTTATCAAAGGAGGGGCCCCCTGCACAGTCTGTCCATTGGTCATATACACCATTGAAGAAAAATATTCCTTTTTATCTTCTTTAGTGACCTTGACTCTTTTGCTTTGATGCTCAATGGTAAAGAGCTTTTCTTTATCAGGCTTATAAACATCAATTTTGTATTCTTCCTGATAGCCGATGACAATTTTATTCTCGCCAATCACATCCCAGGAAACAATGGGGCCAAAGGGGATCTTGATGTCATCTTGTATCTTATTTTCATAATGTTCCCTTTTTATGGTATGGCTGTAAAATTTTTCTCCTTTTTCAAGTTTATTATCTAGAATGTAAAGGACGGATTTTTCGTTTTCACAATATCCCTGGCGTGTTTCAAAAACAACCTGCCCGTTTCCAAGAGACTTCAACTTCCACACCACTGCTGGATGTTTGGATTTGAAATGACGGATAATCTCACCATCCTCATTAAAAAGTGAAAAACGATAATTGCCTAATTCCCAGACGATGATATATTTCCAGTTAAAGGTTATGCACGACGGTCTGTTTAAATCTCCGGGCCCTTTTCCCTCCCGGCCTATGACTTTCAGAAACTGGCCTTCCGCATTGAAAATCTTAATGTTATGAGCCCTGGTGTCTGTCACAAACAGTTGGTTTTTCGAATTAAAAGCGATTCGGGATGGATTGGTGAAGTCTATGTTCTCAGGAAGATCTCTAAAATCAATCCTTTCGATTTCCTTGAGTCTGAGAGAAGTCTGTTTATCAATGTCTTTCTCTGCGGCGGTGGATAGTAGAACCCATGGGATAGCAAGAAAGATGATCCCAAGGGCCCTAATCAAAAGCTTATTTGTTTTCAAACTATCTCCCTGAAAATAAATATCTGATTATGGCTTTGAATTCAATAGTAAAAACGCATCAAAAAGAAAATGGTTTCATTTTTTTTGAGGGATCCTTTTTATTTTATGAGGGGGCCTTTTTGTGCGTATCGGAACTGATGATGGCCGGCGTCATAAACTGGATGGATCATGGCCCGCCGTAATTCTTTTCTGTAGAGCGCACCTTCAATATCTGCAGCCTTCACCTGTCCCACCACCACATGATGATCCCCTGCGGGTTTGTGCCATTCCAGCTGACATTCTAAATTGACCTGGCATTCTTTGATTCTAAAAGGTTTGACCTGTGTACTTTGAATAGGAGTTAATCCAGTCTTTTCAAACTCACTGATATTCCTGGGAAAATTCTGGGCGCTCTGATCGATCTGCTCCACTAATTCAGGTGAAGGATAAGCCACAACAAATTCTTTTGAATCCATGATGTTTTTGAAGGTGTCTCTTGTCTTGCGGATTCCAAGTGCCAGCAGTGGAGGATCGTTGGATACAGGCATTACCATCCCGTATGGAGCCACATTTTTTACCTTTCCGAAGAGAGTTGAGACCAGGACCACAGGGGGAGGTGCGATAATGCTTATATAGTCTTTAGGGTTTACTTCCATGTTTTTCTCCTTGATCATGATTATGAGGAAAAAAAGCCGTTTAATCAAATAAAGGAAGCAAAAACCAGGTAAAGTCCTATGAAGAGCTTCTCTTTCTTATTTTATTTCCCATCCTTGTAACTCAAATTGAGTTGAAATTCCGGCGGCTCGAGCATATGCTGCTTGACCGAGCATTGATTGACTGCGTTCACTACTGCTTTTTCATATTTTTTGGGAAAATCAGGGGGAAGTTGGATCTCCATGTTTAGTCTTTTGATCATCTTTTTATCCTTATCAATCTCTTTGGTCATGATAAAACCCAGGTCCTCAGTGGATATGTTCCTGTTTTGACAAAAAGAAAGAAGATAGATCCCTGCACAAGTGGCAATAGAAGCAAGGAAAAGGTCAAAGGGAGCTGGCGATGAGCCCTCTCCTCCCTGATAGACAGGCTGATCTGTTTTAATGGTGAAGCCTTTCATCACCGCGTCCACTCGCTTCCCTCCGGGAAACTTCAATATGATCTCTCTACTCATGTGTGTCTCCTTAGTCAATGAAAGGTAACAGCATAAATCATTTCTTTTTTTTATCAAATGAAAGGATGAATATAATTGTGTTTTTTATAGATCAACGATGATTTTATTGTTTTTAATTAAGATTTGACCCGTCACATCGGCTTCCAACTTGAAGTCATCTCCTGTGATTTGAATTTGGTTGAAGTTTCGTTCTATTTGATAGTCTATTGAGATCGTTTCACCATCCACAACAAGGCTCCGGTATTCCAGATTCAAACCTCACCACAAAAACTGGTTCAGACATTTAAGAGATTCAAGCAAAGAGAAGAACTGAAGGAACTGGAAAAGCAAAGCCCTGTTCTAGACCATCCGGTTTGGATTGATAGGGGGGAAGCTTACATTAAGTGGATATTTTTCAATCCGCCCAAAATAAACCTGTTTTGAACTCATTTATAAATTCACTTAGAATGAGTGGAAACTGATAAGCATCCATGTGTTTCTGGAAGACAGAGGAAAAAAATAGGTGAATGAATAAACCGTACCCAAGTTTGCTATACCCAAGTTTGCTATACCCAAGTTTGCCCAATTTTCCTTATTCGCAGTAGACTCTGACTTTTTCTTTTCCTTCAATGTTGACTTCCAGATCATCTAAGGTTCTAATCAGCTCTTCAACATCTTCTTTAGACATGTTTTTAAAGTTCAAGTCAAGACCTTTTTCAGTCAGCACTTCATCCACTTTGTCTTGAGCTTCCTTGGGCATAAAAGCCGCCCACTTGAGACCGGCTCTGATGAGGTTTAGAGGAACACGGATATTGACTCTGTCACCTCCCTTTTCTTTGGGCTCGACCACCACTCTAAGGTATTTCAGGATTTTTCTTCCAGAGGGATCTTTGACTCCTTCGGATTCTGGTCTTTCTTTGGAGACAGCATCCATGAGCTTTTCAGCCTCCTCAACAGAAATTTTTCCTTCTGACAGCATTTCTAAAATCTTTTTTCTTTCTTCGTTCATTTTGATTCTCCTTTATACGATTTTGATATAGACGGTTTTATCTTTTTCCTTGGTATCCACATCCACTCTCAAACCTGAGAGAGAGAAGATCGAGGCGTATCATTTTTTACCTCCTAATTTTCCTAATGCTTCCTCCACAGTGATTTCATCCCTGTAAAGCTGCTCCAGGACTTCATTTTTTTCTGTAGGCGGATTCACTTCCACAAACTCCAGCTGCTTGGATATCTTGTTGAGACGGTTTTTCACAGAAGGATAGCTAATTCCAAACAGCTTCTCCATATCACGGATATTTCCGTGAGTCTTTAAAAAGGCGATGATGAAGATCTGGTCCTCGTTGCTGAGTCTGGAAAGAGGCGGCAGTTCGAATTCGCCTTCCACAGTGATGTCTTTTTCTTTGAGCCTGATTTTTTCTATGATGAAATCCTGGTTATCTGTGAACTTGATCAGTTCGAACCATTCTTGAGCCATTTCAATCTCCTAAAATTTAATTTTCAAAGACATAATAATTAAATAAATTAAGTTTGTCAATTAAAATAATTAAATAATTTAATTCAAATGGGGTAAAAAATAAATAAAATTAAACGGGATTTTTATTTTCTGGGGATGGGGACCGGCTGCTTTTCATCATCCAGAGCGACATAGGTGATCTCAGCGTCAGTGACTGAAATATTTTTGGCAGAGCCATCATAGCGGTCGGCCTTGACCTCCACTTTTACTTTGATAGAAGTTTTTCCAATGGAGAGGGTTTGGGTGTAGAACGAGACCACATCACCGACAAAAACCGGATTGTAAAAAACAACTTTATCCATGGCCACTGTAACAAAGTTCAAAGGGGCGGTTTTGCGTGCTTCAAGGGCGCCGGCGATATCGATTTGAGAAAGGATAACACCGCCGAATACAGTTCCGTAGCGGTTGGTGTCTTTGGGCATGGGCATGGATCGAAGCACAGGTTCATTTTTTTTCATGTTACCCTCCGCTGAGATCTGTTTTTTCTGACATCCTCAGTATTATATACTGAAAAAAAGAAGTAAATAAAGGTTTCCTTATGCCAAATCCTGTCAAAAAAATAGAAATGGTTAAACTTAGGGGAATGATTCACTTAATTTAGGGTTTAGAAAGAAATGAAAATTTATATAGTGTTTGAGAATTTATGGGATTTGATGTAAAAAAAAAATAGGTAAATGGGTATTGTGGCACTGTTTTTTAAAAAGGTAAGAGGTGAATCATGAGCTCTCTTATATTTATGAAAATCCTTGAGTCTGCGCCCCAGCGCTATGACAGAGGGATTCGGTTTCTCTTTTTAGGAAAGCTGGATAAAGCTTATGACTGTTTGGTTTCGCCTATTCAAAAAGGATATAAAGTTTTGGATATTGGGTGCGGGACCGGCGCTCTCAGTTTCAAAGCAGCCCAGAAAGGAGCTCTAGTCAGAGGAATGGATATCAACCCCCAGATGCTGGAACAGGCCCAAAAAAAGGCCAAGACTTTAGGCTTGAAGGATAGGACTGAATTTAAGGAAAAGGGAGTCTCAGAACTGGATGAAGAAGAAACAGCCAGCTATGATGCGGTCACAAGCGGTCTCTGTTTTTCAGAATTGAGTGAGGATGAGATCCATTTTGCTCTGAAACAAATAAAAAGGATCTTAAAGGAAAACGGCCTTCTGCTCATTGCCGATGAGGTTATGCCATCAGGAATCTTTAGAAGAATCATACACTGGGTGATCAAAGCGCCTCTCTTGATCATCACTTATGTTTTAACCCAGACTTCAACCAGAGCGGTGAAGGATTTGCCCCAAAAGATCGCTGATTCGGGCTTTCAGATTGAGAAGATAAAATTCAACAAACTCCAGGATTTTATGGAGCTTAAAGCCAGAAAGGAAGAGGAAACTTAATGAGTCAGGTCAAATACCTCCTTATCAATGTGGTGGAAACCCTGCTTCGGTTTTTTCCTGTTCCCTGCCGCACAGGTCTGATTGAAACAGGAAATCCGGATCAAAACTCTCCTGTTTTTCTGACCTGCAATTATCATCTGACTGTCCAAAGAGTGAAAAGAGCGCTCAAAGGGATGGACTGTTATCTGCTTGTTTGTAACAGCGGGGGAATCAATGTTTGGTGCGGGTCAGCCGGAGGACATCTGAACAACCACAGTGTGATCTCTGTTTTAAAAACAAGTGGTATTGAAGACCGGGTCAACCACCGAAAGGTCATCGTTCCTCAGCTGGCTGCTTCTGGAGTGGATCAAAGGGTCATTCTTCAAAAAACAGGATGGAAGATGATCTGGGGACCGGTCTATGCCAAACAAATCTTTGCTTTCATGAAAAATAAGGGTAAAAAAACGCCTGAAATGAAGGTGGTGAGATTTCCCCTGATTCAAAGAATAGAGGCAGCTGTG
>DASRVI010000096.1:0-3673 GCA_035655135.1 Acidobacteriota bacterium
CCCGAGATCCCCGTTACCATGCTTCCCTGGGATTGGCTTATGCTTATGCCGGGAAAAAAGATCTGGCTGAAAAAGAAGGTCTTTTAGCGTCAGAGCTTAGTCCTGTTTCTCAAGATGCGACCCAAGGACCGGTCTATCTGCACAATCTGGCCAGAATTTACACCATCATCGGAGAAAGAGAAAAAGCTATTGCCCAATTAGAGAGTCTGCTTTCGATTCCCCATTGTGAATTTTTATGGGAAATGGTTTCTGTACCCTATTTGCAAATTGATCCTCAGTGGGACAGCCTTCGAGCTCATCCCGATTTCCAGCAGATGCTTCAGACAAACCCTGATTTTCCCATTGACAATTGAGATAACAAAAAATAATAATACTCAAAGTGATATGAATTCATAGAAGAGAGAGTCCTGAATCCATATCCATTTGATCTTAAGTAGTGGATAAGCCATGCCTGTAAAGTGTCCCAGATGTCAGAGTGAAAATCCGGAAAATTCCATTTTTTGTCAAAAATGCGGTCTTCAATTGAGCTTGGGCGACAATGACCCGACTTTGGATACCTTACCCTATCAAGATGAGGAGATTTCTGAATGGCCTTTCCAAGAATTGGTCCCAGGAACCCTTTTTGCCGGCCGTTATCTGGTTCTTGAAAAACTAGGTGAAGGGGGTATGGGATCTGTGTATAGAGTTTTGGATAAGGAAATTGACTCTAAAGTCGCTCTGAAGCTGATTCTTTCAGATACTGCCTTTGATAACCGGACCATTGAGCATTTCCGTAATGAATTGAAAACAGCCCGGAGCATCATTCATAAAAATGTTTGCCGTATGTTTGATTTGAATAAATTTCAAGATCAATACTACATCACTATGGAATATGTGCCGGGTCAGGATCTTAAAAATATGCTTAAGATGACTCAAAAGCTAAGTATTGAGAAGGCTGTTGAGATATCAGTTCAGATTTGTGATGGCCTGCAAGAAGCCCATCAATTAGGAGTTGTGCATCGTGATTTGAAACCCAGCAATATCATGATTGACAAAGAAGGAAAAGTAAGGATACTGGATTTTGGTCTCGCCCGTTCTCTAAAGGAGGGGATTCAGACGGTCTCTGACAAGATGGTCGGCACACCCAATTTTATGTCCCCTGAGCAGATCGATGGGAAGGGAATTGATCAGCGTTCTGACATCTATTCCTTAGGAACCATCCTCTTCCAGATGTTGACCGGGGAGCTTCCCTTTTCTGACGATTCACTCCAACAGGTCATTCTCAAACAGAAATACAAAAATCCTCCGAACCCCAAAAAACTGAACCCTCAAATCCCGGATGTCCTGTGCCGAATCATCCTTAAATGCCTGAACAAAAACAAAGAAAGGCGCTTCTCAAATGTTCGGGAGCTTAAAGCTGAACTCAATGCTTTGAATATCAATAGGAAACTATCTCTAGACACAGGTTTGAGTCATGATACAACTATAACAAAAAACAAGACAGGGGTGCCCTTCGCCGGTGCATTGATAGTGTTTTTATTGGTTGCTGTCTTAGGGGGAGTGTATCTCTTTAAGGGTGTTTTCTTTTCACCATCAAGCGCGTCTTTGTCTTCCCAGGAAAAAATACTGGCTGTCCTTCCCTTTGAAAATCTAGGTGCCCAGGAAGATGAATATTTCGCAGATGGTTTGACTGAAGAACTGACCAACCGCCTGTCTGCTCTTCATGGATTGATGGTCATTTCTCGGATAAGTTCCCAGAATTATAAAAACAGCTCCAAAACCATATCCAGGATCGGAAAAGAACTGAATGTGGATTACATCCTTGAAGGGACTGTTCGATGGAACCGGGATTCAAGCCAGTCAGACCGGATCATTGTGACCACTCAGCTGGTCAGGACAAGTAATGAAACCCAGATTTGGGGAGGGAAATACGACGAAGTCATAGAAGATATTTTTGCGGTTCAAACCCGAATCGCAGAAGAGGTGGCCAAAAAACTTGATATCGAGGTTCTGGGGCCGGCACGGGATGCTTTAAACGTCAAGCCCACGGCCAATATGGAAGCCTTTGATTTTTATCTTAAAGCGCGGGAGTATTACAACAGTGCTTATCTCAATCAAAGCTATGACCTTTATTCGGAAGCGATCAAACTACTGGAACAGGCTGTTGGCATAGATGAAAGTTTCACTTTAGCCTATGTCAATTTATATTATATACACATGCAGATGCATATAACTGGAATCGACCGTTCTGATGATCGATTGAATTTAGCTCGGACAGCCTTGATTCGAGCTGAAAATTTAGATCCGGACCTTCCTGAAGTTCGGCTCTGCCGGGCTCATTTTTATATGAATGGTTTGAAAGACTATGAGAATGCCTTGGAGATTTATCAGGATGTCCAAAGGGCCAGGCCTAACCTGCCCCCATACTACTTGTCTCATATCCACCGGCTGAAAGGCCATTGGAAAGAAGCTGTGATGTACCTGGAAAAAGCCTTTAAATTAAGTCCTTTGTCTTCTGATTACGCTCATATATTAGGCCGGCTTTATGCTTGGATCGGTCAATATGATCAGTCTGAAGAATGGTTTGACCGAGCCTTGTCTATTTATCCCGATCTATATTATTCCAAACTTGGTAAAGCCCGTCTTCCCCTTCTGGCAGAGGGAGATACAGAAAGATCCCGCCTTCTGACTGACTCTCTTCCCCCGCATATCCTCACCGACTACCATTTTTTTGAGTTAGGGCTGCTGGAAAAGAAATACTCCCAGGTATTGGAGCTGCTGGACAGGACTTCCTACGATTCTTTTCAAGAAGCTCATTTTTACTTTTCTAAAAATCTGTCTTATGCCTGGGTTTATCATAAAATGGGCGATATTGAAAAAAGAAATCAGTTCGCCCAGGCTGCTTGTGAAGAGTTGAGAAAAAATCTTGCGGAGCATCCGGAGGACACCCGCATAAGGGCGGCTCTGGGTTTATCCTATGGGTTTTTAGGACAAAAGGAAGAAGCGGTACGCGAAGGTATTCAGGCAGCCAATATGGTTCCTTTATCACAAAATGCTTTCGAAGGAACTCGTTATATTTTGATCCTGGCCCGTATATACTCATTGATTGGTGATGAGGAAAACGCCCTCCAGCAGTTGGAATATTTGTTTTCCCATCCCTGCGGCAATATTTATTCCATCCCAATGCTTAAAATCGATCCGTTCTGGGAATCCTTTCATCGGAATCTAAGATTCATTCGCTTGTTGAATGATCCTGAAGCGGTTTTCCATTCTGGCCTTGATTTTTGAATGACTCTGATTTGTTTTAAGTTCTCTGTTACTTCAGGACTCTGATTTTGAGATGGGAAGGGAATTGAGAAGATCGGTAGACTCTATGAGTGGCCTTCTGAAAGTCGGATTCCCAGGCATGATAGATATCCATAAATTTTTGTGGATTGCGGTCAATCAAAGGAAACCAGGTGCTTTGGACCTGGACCATGATCCGGTGTCCTTTTTTAAAACAGTGACATTTGTCTCTCAGGTCATACTCGATTTTGGTTATTTTATTGGGCACAAACGGTTCAGGATATTCATAGCTGTTCCGGTACTTGCCACGGAATACATCTGCACCCACCAGCATCTGAAAATGACCCATTCTCACGCCGCATGGATTTGGTTTGTTATCAGGAGCATCCCCCGGATAAACGTCAATCAG
>DASRVI010000097.1:0-2248 GCA_035655135.1 Acidobacteriota bacterium
CATATTCAAAGAGTATTGAAAAATATGAAAGGTAATGTGAGCCGGGCGGCCCGTATACTGGGTATTAACCGGGTCACGCTGTACAATAAGATAAAAAAATATGGAATAGAACGCTAGAACTAAATGTCAGTTTTTATTGTAGTCTCACTATTTTTTTAGGCCGGATCTTGCATAGTTAGACTAAACCCCCATAAATAAAACCGTTTTTATTTAGAGGAGTTCTCAAATGGATGACGTGGTGCGAGGTTTGTGATTTTTAGCGGGACTTATTCCTAAGCTTGGTGCTGAGAAGGAAAAAACATAGGCGTTCACCATGCTTTCATTGTCTTCGTTTTGTATCATTTCCACAAGTATAGTTGCTTTCTAACCTGTCAGATTTTTCAATGTTTTGGATACTCTGGCATGCTCATAATAATTTCTGTTGACTCCTTCTGTTCAGTAGTTTATACTATATAAGAATGATAATCATTATCAATAATATGTTCATTCATAGTAAATTATGGACATAGATATTTATAATGTTTCAAAGTGAATGATTCTCATCACAATGAAAATGACCAGGATATCATTACGCATGGCCGAAACTGGAATTGTGAAAGAAATTGTTGTATCGAAAAAAGAGGCAGCGTACCCAAATGGCTAAGGGGAAGGATGGCAAGTCCTTGTTTCCTGGTTCGATTCCAGGCGCTGCCTCGAATCTCTGGTTATAAAAAAATGGACGGGAATATTTCACCAAAGGAGATTACGCCGGAAAGACACCAAATTGGTAAACATCCCGGGTAATGGCGCTTTCCAAATTAGGAAGGAGCTGAAAAATCAGCTTGCAATGAATTGACCCTCAGGTTATAAAACCCACGTGCGGAGGAGGTAAAAAATGGACGTATCTGAATATGAGAGAAATCTTGAACGAGAGCGAGCGAGAAAGGATGAATTCTTTGCAAGATATCCCAGCTCACCGATACCATCTGAAGATCGAAGCAAGTTCAAAGGACTGGATTATTTCTCCCCGGATCAAAACTACCGGTTTGAACTTGCATTGCAGGAACATCAGGACAAGGAAGTAGTCAGGATGGCATATACCAGAGGTGAAGAACAAGAATTCATTCGATGGGGCGAATTTCGGTTTACAATCCGCGGCAGAGAGCAAACACTGCAGGCCTATAAACGTGATTCGGAAGAGGAGAAGTTATTCATATTATTCAAAGATAAAACTTCCGGGAAGGAAACCTATGGAGCAGGCCGATATCTTGATCTTGATGCCGAAACAGATAAGACCCCGGACGGGAACTGGATACTCGATTTTAATCGGGCGTACAATCCCTGGTGCGTTTATAGTGAATACTATACATGCCCTTTCGTTCCTCCGGAGAATTGGTTAGACATACCGGTATTTGCCGGCGAAAAGAATTATTTTTTGAAAGGAGAAAAATCGTTAACCTGTTGATAGCTTTCGGTACGGATGATGGTGAGAATTTGTCCGATGGTCACGCAGGTGACGCCCGGTATTTCCATCTTTACCGGTTTTCTGATACTGCAGAGGAGTTTGTGGAACAGCGGAAAAATATCGAACTGGGAGACGATCAATCTCTCAAACCAGGAAGCCCTGAAATGGCGCAGGCGAGAGCTGTCGTTTTTAAAAATTTGGATGTCCTGGTTGGGAAAAAATTCGGCCCGGGACTCCCCAACTTATTGAAGAAATTTGTCTGTGTGATAATACGGATAGATTCCATCAGTGAGGCCATTCAAGCTATTCGTACAAACCTGGACAGGATAAGGGAAGAGCAAGAAAAAGGAGAAGACAGACAGCATCTTGTGTTAGAGCCATGAGTTATGGCTGTCAAAAGTTCAAGTGAACCATGTTTTATTCCCTTTTTGGTTCTGTGCAGGTTTGGTGTTGATAGTTAAAGAGAGTTGAAAAAGATTATAGTTGGATAGTTGGCGGGAATAAGAAAAGATCGATAATAATCTTCTATTAAGTCAGTGATGAATTGAGGGATAACCAGAGAACAGGAGCACTTCCTTGGAAATTCATATAGAGACGACCCCCATAAAGGATGTGATTGTGCTGCAGCATGAAATATTCCAGGATGATCGAGGATTTTTCCTGGAATCATTTCGGCGCGATAAATTCGAGGAGCTGGGTTTACCCACTGAATATGTACAGGATAACCATTCCGGTTCCGTCCACGGTGTATTAAGAGGCCTGCATTTTCAATGGGATCCGCCCGTGGGAAAATTGATGCGGGTC
>DASRVI010000098.1:0-9875 GCA_035655135.1 Acidobacteriota bacterium
AAACCTTGGGGGGCTATGTGCGGTCCTTTTTTCTTGTTGTAGACTTCAAGCACTCCGATGAGCTGATTTATATAGATGATAGGGATGCAGATGATGTTGTGAAGGGGGGAATTCAACTGTTCTCTGTAACGGGAGGCAATGCTGGCGTCTTTTTTTATATTGGTTTCTTTTATTATTTTGGTGAGCTGGGCTGATTTAGCGGCATAGTCGTCTTCATCTAACTGAACAATATATTTTGTGAAGTCCACAGGGGAGAGAATAGAGTCGTCCCATACCAGCGGCTTTAAATATTTGCCGGTGGAATGATTTTCTTCAAGAATATAGATGGTTGTTCCGCTGGCATTGATGAGTTCTTTGATTTCATAGATGGTGTCGATCAGACTGGTGACATCATTAGCCATATAAAGCTTTTTTAAGAGGTTTTCGATCCTAAGTCTTTCTTTTCTAAAGTGCTGGTATTTGGCTTGAAACACCACCCGCTTTTCCATCTCTTTGACGATGGCTGATCTGATGAATTTTTTTATTTGTTTTATTTCGTGAAAAGCTTTTTTGTAATCGATTTCTTCTTTTTCAGCTGATTTTTTAAGGGTCTGGATCTCAAGGAGAAGATGCGAGTGTTTTATGGCTGTTTCTAGAGAGCGTTTAAAAGATTTTTGACTTTTTTCTGACTGAGAAAATTGAAAAGTGGTGACAAAACGATTCTGAGGCCAACCCCTGGCGACCCGGATCATCTCTTCTTCGGAAAACCCGGTTATGATAAGGCTTGTGGTGTCTTTAAAAATTCCCTGGAGAAGAGAATAGCTGGCCAGAGAGCTGTCAGCAATGACCACATTAAAGTCTAAGGATTTGGCTAGAGAAGCAGCTCTTTCGATGTTGGGAGCGTAAAAAGTCCTGCCTGAACCTGAACAGAGGTTATCTAGGAAAAATGCTTCGTCGTGGTTGTTGTTGAGGAGAAGGATGTTTTTGGGATAGTTATGGACTGGATAATGTTCTAGAGTGGATTTGTTTTGCTTTTTATTGGCGTCCAATATGAATTAACCTTAGCATTTATTCTTTTTACCTTAAAACTGAAATAAAAAATCAGATAGGTGTCCTCTTTCTAGCCCAATAAATTTATAATATTTTTCGACCCCATAGTCAACCTTTTTATTAAAAAAGTGGGATCTTATCCAAAATACACAAAATACAGTACCGTCATACCTATTTACCTAATTTTTTTCTCCGATAAAAAAAATGCGCCAGGCGGGATTCGAACCCGCGACCTTCGGTTCCGGAGACCGACACTCTATCCACTGAGCTACAGGCGCATAAGTTCAGAGAATATCAATATAAATCAATTGTTCTTAATTTTCAAATTAAATACGGTACCGTCTTACTTGTTTACCTAATTTTATGGAATCAATCATATCATTCATATCGATTCTTTATGAGAATACTAAGACTTTCTTACGTCAATTAATATATTCTTCATTATCATTCCAAAAAAGAAAATGTTGCCATATGGTGTTACTGCTTAATGGATAATCATGTTCATTTTATTGCTGTTCCCGAAAAGTACGAAAGTCTTTCCAAGGCTGTTGGGAAAGTCCACAGGAAATACTCAACAGCCATAAATATTAGGAACAACTGGAAAGGTCGTCTGTGGCAGGGAAGATATGATTCCTACCCTATGGATGAAAAGCATACTTATTTTGCAGTTCGATACATTGAGCGCAATCCTGTTAGAGCCAAAATAGTAAAATATGCCGAAGATTATCCATGGTCAAGTGCTAGAGCTCATGTCAAAAATAGTTATGACAAAGTTTTATCAGATTTTTACCTCCTTGAAGATATTAAAGACTGGCGAAGTTATTTAAGGATAAAAGAATTAGAAGAAGAAATAAGGCTTATCAGGAAGCATGAAAAAACCGGCCGCCCACTGGGGAGTCAGGGTTTTATATTGAAAGCCGAAAAAATTACGGGCAGAAGGCTGAGAAAAAGAAAAGCGGGAAGACCGGCAAGAAAAAATAGAAAAAATTAGGTAAATGGGTAAGACGGTACCGTATTTATAGTTGGGAGGGGAGAAACAGCATGATTTGGGGCTGGCCGTTGTATTCTTCCAAGAGACCGGATATGATGAGTCTTTTTCCGACCCAAGACTGAATTTCAGGAAAAAAGTGAAGATATTTTTTATACACAGGGACTCCAAAGTTATCCTTTTTGGAAACAAGAAGCAGAAGATTTCCTTTATCTTCGATTTTTTCGCACACAAATTCATAAGAAACCAGCTGGCCCATATATTTTGAAGTTTCTCTGCTTTGGATCAAAGGGAAAGGCTCTTTTTTCCATAGGCCGTTTCCTCTGGTTTTGGCGTATTCCTCTGCTTGTAAGAACCGCTCTTTAAATTCTGTTTTATACTTGAATCGGGTGTAAGCGGCAGCAAAACCTTTTCGAATGATAAACTCATTAAAAAAAGTTCCGTCTTCAGTCCAGATGTAAGCCAGAAGCCTTCCATATTTGTCGCGTTTTTCCCAGTCATATTCGATTTTGACCTTTTTTTTATATAAGAATTTAAAGGCGAATCTTTTTGAAAAAAGAGCTTTGAGCCGGGTTTTTTTGTCATCAGCGCCGGTTTCAGGAGCATCCACTCCGATCAGTCTTATTTTTTCTTTTTCACCTGTGGTGAGATGCACTTGGATGGTGTCTCCATCATAAACTATTGTGACAGTTCCGTAGTCAGCCTGGGATGAGCACTGGACCAGCAGGCAGAGAAGTATAAAAACAGCAAATTTTTTTAATTGAGGCATATTCATTAAAAAATAGGGTAAATAAATAAACCGTCCCCAATTTAGTTTAGTTTTTCCACTGCCTTAAGGATATGTTTGGCGGATATTCCGTATTTGTCCAAAAGTTCTTCTGGTTTTCCTGATCGGGGGAGAGATTTTATGGCGAGATGGATGATGTCAGCTTTTCCTGCCAGAGCTTGGCTCACCGCGCATCCCAAGCCTCCGCTGGGATAATGATCTTCCACCACCACGACTTTATTTCCAGCTTCCTCTGCATTTTTTATCAAACTGACTCTATCGACAGGTTTTATGCAAAAGGCGTCCATAATCCTGATTGAAATTCCCCTTGATTTTAATTCTTCATAAGCTTTCAAGGCTTCAAAAACAGTGATGCCTGCCGCCACAATAAGGGCTTTGTCTTGACTGCTCTTTTTGATGACTTTGGAGCCTCCCACCGGGAATTTTTCTCCTTTTTTATAAAGAACTGGAGTGGCGGGCCGGGTGGTCCTTATGTAGGCCATCCCATCATGCTGTGCCATGGTTTCAACGCAGGATTCGGCAGAGGGGGCATCGCAGGGATAAAACACCACACATCCTGGTATTGGAGTGAAGATAGCCAGGTCTTCCAATCCCATTTGAGAGGGACCATCTTCCCCGATGCTGACTCCAGCGTGGGAACCAGCCATTTTGATGTTGGACATAGAATAAGCCGCCATTCGGATCTGGTCATGAGCTCTTCCCAAAAAGGCTGAAAAAGTGGCCATAAACGGGATGTAGCCTTTAACCGCCATGCCAATCCCCATCCCGACCATGTTCTGCTCTGCGATATAGGATTGAAAAGACCTTTCAGGAAAGGTATCAAAAAAGTCCTCAGCATAAGTGGAATTTTTTACATCCCCGTCAATAGAAACAACTGCGTCATTAACCCGGCCTAAGCTGACCAAGGCATTTCCATAACCTCTGCGTGTGGCTGTGTCTTTTCCATAGTTCAGCTTTTCAAAGTCAAATCGTTTTTTGAATTGAGGAGGGGCCACTTTATCCGGTTTGTTCACATACTTTTTGGCATCGATATCCGGCATGGGTCCTATTTCTTTAAGCGCTTTATCCACATCATCGCCTTTTAAAGGCTTCCCGTGCCATCCGTTTTTATCCTCCAAAAAGGAAACTCCTTTGCCTTTGATGGTCCTTGCTAAAATAACCACTGGTTTTTCTGATTGTTTTGCTTTTTGAAGAGCTTGGAGGATCTGGTCGATATTATGGCCGTCTATTTCTATAGGTTCCCAGCCAAACGCTTTGAATTTTCTGGTGTAAGCATTGATGTCATGGCCGTGCATAGTGGGACCTGATTGAGACAAACGGTTGATATCCACAACAGCGCACAGATTATTAAGACCTAATTCAGCCGCGCTGTTTGAAGCTTCCCAGGTGGACCCTTCAGCGCATTCCCCGTCTCCCATGAACACATACACTCTCCGGTTTGATTTAGCCAACTTCATGGCTGCCGCTATTCCCACTCCTATCGAAAGGCCCTGTCCCAAAGAGCCTGTGGCTGACTTGACCCAATTCATCCGGGGGGTGGGATGGCCTTCCAAAGGACTTGAGATATTTCTTAGTTCCTTTAGGCTTTCCAGGGAAATAATTCCTGCCTCTGCATAACAAGCCCACAGTATGGGTGCAGCGTGTCCTTTAGAGAGAACAAATTCATCATTTGCCCAGTCAAAGGGGTCATGAATGTTGTACCTCATCTCCCCAAAGAACAAACAGGCCGCGAGTTCGGCCATGGAAAGGCAGGTGGTGGGATGACCGGAACCAGCCGTAGAAGTCATGTTTAAAGAATGAATGCGCAGTCTTTTGGCAATCTTTTTTAATACCTCTTTTTTATCCATTAATAACACTCCCTTTTTCCTGAATTATTCATGAAAACTTGACTCGTGAATAATTCAGGCTTTATAAAGAACAAATCATTATATTATCTTATTTCAAGCATCACAATATTTTTTTTGGCGCAGGAAGCATTTCCAAAACTGTGGTAGAGTTTACTTGACAGATAAGGGGAAGGGCAGGGGATTCCTCATCCCTTGCCCTCTCCCCTTAATAAACATTATACATCACCTGTACCACGGTTTTGGAAATGCTTCCTGGGGCAAGCAAGAATCTTTTTAGGGTTTACTGTTTGTGATGTTTCTGCTATATTCATTGGGAAGAATGGTTCGCGTAAGATTTGCTCCCAGCCCCACAGGGCACCTCCATATAGGTGCAGCCCGAACAGCTCTGTACAACTGGCTGTACGCTCGTCATCATGGAGGAAAATTTATTCTAAGGATTGAAGACACAGATGCATCCCGCTCTTCTCAAGAAATGAGTTTCGGAATCCTCAAAGGACTTCAATGGTTGGGCTTGGATTGGGATGAAGGACCGGTTTATCAATCCCAGAGAATCAAACTTTATCAAGAAAAAGCAGAAGAGCTGGTCCAAAGAGGCATGGCTTATTACTGTTATTGTTCTCCGGATTTGAAACAGACTTCCCAACAGTGGGAATCCAGATGCACCTGTTTTCATTTGTCTGAAAAGGAGACAGAAGAATATGATAGACAGAGGCGTCCCAGAGCCATTCGATTCAAGGTTCCTAAAGGAGAACTCAAATACAAAGATATGATTCACGGGGACATCACCACTCATCTTGATAATATTGAGAATTTTGTGCTTCTCAGAAGTGACGGTCTTCCCACTTATCATCTTTCTGTGGTGGTGGATGATATTGATCAAAAAGTCACTCATGTGATCAGAGGGGATGACCACATATCCAACACCCCGAAACAGATCCTTGTTTATAAGGCTTTAGAGGCTGATATTCCAAAATTTGGACACATGTCTCTTATACTGGGAAAAGACAAAAAAAAATTGAGCAAAAGGCACGGGGAGACCTCTGTCCTGGAATTTCGCGATAAAGGATTTCTGCCTCTGGCTGTGGTGAACTTTCTGGCTCAGATGAGCTGGTCTCCTGGGCAGGAAAAGATATATTCTATGGAAGAGATGATTGAAAAATTTTATCTGGATAAAAGAAGTAGAGGTCATCCTGTGTTTGATCTGGAAAAGCTGGATTGGCTGAATGGTCAGCTCATATCCCAGATGAAAGCTGAAGAACTGCTTCCTTATGTTAAAAAGGAGTTAAAAAGTTCAGGTTTATGGGTGGAAGAGCTTGAAAATGAGAAAAGAAAATGGTTTTTAAGCCTGATAGACCTTTTAAAGCCAAGAAATAAGCGCATATCTGATTTTACGCCCAGAGCCAGGCCTTTTCTTTCAGACAACTATCCTCTAGAGGAAGAAGCGGTTGAAAAATACCTGAGAGATGAGCGTCTTCCTCAGCTTTTACCAAAGCTCAAGCAGGATTTTTCTGAGTGTGATGATTTTTCAGCCCAAAAAATTGAAGAAGTCATCCGGGAGAGAGCTGATAAAGAAGGAGTGAAAGCCGCTCTTTTTATTCATGCTCTCCGGGTTATTGTGCTGGGCATGAAAGTCAGCCCGGGAATTTTTGAGGTTTTAGAGCTGGTTGGAAAAGAGAGAACCATCCAGCGGCTCAGTGCGTATTTGAATAATCAATTAGGAGAGGAAAGTTAAATCAACATAAATCAAAAAAATTAGGTAAATAGGTAAGACGGTACTGTATTTAGGAGAGGTGGTCTATGGATTCTTTAAATTTTAAAAAGTTTTTATTGGTGTTTTTAAGTGTGTGTGTGATGTTGAGTGTTCTCCCTATGGACTCCTATGGGGAACAAGCAGCCAGTGAAGTGAAGCGAATAGACTCAAGCGCTTATCAGGCGATGAGATGGAGATGCATAGGTCCCTTTAGAGGAGGGAGGGTGACAGCAGTCACAGGAATTCCTTCCCTGCCCTACACCTATTATTTTGGAGCCTGCGGAGGCGGAGTGTGGAAAACAGAAGACGGGGGATTGAACTGGAGCCCGATCTCAGACGGTTATTTCAAAACCGGTTCTGTGGGAGCTGTGGCTGTTTCTGAATGGGATCCTAATGTGGTGTATGTGGGAATGGGCGAAGCTCCCATTAGAGGCAATGTCTCCCATGGAGATGGGATGTATAAATCTGTGGACGGGGGAAAGACCTGGAAGCATATAGGCTTGGGGGATACTTACCAGATATCCAGGGTCAGGATCCATCCCCGAAACCCGGATCTGGTTTATGCGGCGGCTTTGGGCCATGTGTATGGACCCAACATGCAGAGAGGTGTTTTCAGGTCTAAGGACGGGGGTGAGACTTGGGAAAAAATACTTTATGTCAGTGACAAAGCTGGCGCTATAGATCTGATTCTGGACCCCTTTAATCCCAGAGTGATCTATGCTGCTTTTTGGTCAGCTCACCGCACTCCTTACAGCCTGGTGAGCGGAGGCCCGGGAAGCGGACTTTATAAATCCACAGACAGCGGGGACACCTGGGAAGAACTGCACCGGAAGCCAGGGATGCCCCAGGGGGCCTTGGGAAAGATAGGAGTGGCTGCTTCAGGCGCCCAGCAGAATCGAGTGTGGGCCATTGTAGAGGCTGAAGAGGGGGGTGTTTTTCGTTCTGATGATGGAGGCAAAACTTGGACTCGAGTGAACAGCGAACGAAGACTTCGCCAGAGAGCCTGGTATTACTCCCGGATCTATGCCGATCCTAAAAATCCAGATAAAGTTTATGTGCTCAACACAGGTTTTTACCGTTCTACGGACGGAGGCCGCACTTTTTCTTCCATCCGAGTTCCTCACGGTGACAATCATGACCTTTGGATAGATCCCAACAATCCAAACCGGATGATCAACAGCAATGATGGAGGAGCTAACGTGAGTTATAATGGAGGGATTTCCTGGACTCCTCAGGACAACCAACCCACAGCTCAGTTTTATCATGTAACCACAGATGACCAGTTTCCTTATTGGGTTTATGGAGCTCAGCAGGATAATTCCACAGTACGCATTGCTTCCAGGACTACAGATTCTGGAATAGGGCGTGAATACTGGCATTCTGTTGGCGGTGGAGAAAGCGGACATATTGCTCCCAAGCATGACAATCCTGATATTGTGTATGCAGGAAGCTACGGAGGATTGATCACCCGTTGGGATTATGAAACACGTGAGAGAAGAGCCATCAATCCATGGCCGGAAAATCCCATGGGCTGGGGAGCCAAAGACTTGAAATACAGATTCCAGTGGACAGCCCCCATCCTTGTTTCCAGATTTGATTCAAATGTTCTTTACCATGCCGCCCAGGTTTTGTTTAAGTCCACAGATGAAGGGCACAGTTGGGAGGTGATAAGCCCTGACCTCACCAGAAATGATAAATCAAAACAGAAGCAGTCCGGAGGTCCCATCACCAAAGATGACACCAGCGTGGAATATTACTGCACCATTTTTGCTGTTGCTGAATCTGTTTATGACCCAAATATTTTATGGGTAGGCTCTGATGATGGCCTGGTTCATATAACCCGAAATGGAGGAAAGACTTGGACCAACATAACACCCAAAAACATGCCTGAGTGGAGCATGATCAGCATGATCGAAACCTCCACTTTTGAAGCAGGTCGAGCTTTTATCGCTGTGGACCGGCATAAACTGGATGATTTTTCTCCTTACATATACATGACAAAGGATTTTGGAAAGACTTGGGAAAAAATCACCAATGGACTTCCCAAAAACACTTTTGTTCGGGTCGTGAGAGAGGATCCGGAGAGAAAAGGATTGCTTTATGCCGGCACAGAGACAGGGGTTTTTGTTTCTTTTGATGAAGGAAAAAACTGGCAGTCTCTTCAGCTAAACCTTCCTGTGGTTCCTGTCCGAGATATGGTGGTCAAAGAAGATGATTTGGTGGCAGCTACTCATGGAAGAGCGTTTTGGATTTTGGACGACCTGACACCTCTGCATCAACTAACAGAACAAGTTCTGGAATCTGGCTTTTTCTTGTTTAAACCAAGAGATTCCTACAGAATGGGAGGCTATGGATATCCACGTTCAGATATGGGAGAGAATCCACCCAGCGGGAGTGTGGTCTATTATTATTTCAAGGAAAAGCCTGAACAAGAAGTCACCTTAGAGTTTTTAGACAGTCACGGGAATCTCATCAAAGAATATAAATCCCAAAAACAGGAAGAATCCGCACCTGAATCTTTTTCACGGTGGGGATATACCAGCGCTCAATCAGTCTCAACAGAACAGGGAATGAACCGGTTTGTTTGGGATATGCGTTATCCGGGAGCAGAAAGAGTTCCAGGGGCGGTGTATTGGGGCGCTTCTTTCAGAGGACCCTTGGCTGTTCCCGGTGATTACACAGTGAGGCTCAAAGTGGGGGAAGACAGAATGATCAAATCATGGAAGTGGAAAAAAGACCCCCGCATCGGAGCCACTCAGCGCGACCTCCAGGAGCAGTTTGATTTCTTGATAGAAATCAGGGATAAGGTCACAGAAGTCAACCAGGGAATCAAAAAGCTGAGAAATCTGAAACAGCAGATCAATGACCTTTTTGCCAAAATCAAAGGCCATGAGCACAGCAAAGAGATTATAGAAGCTGGGGAAAAAATCATTCAAAAATTAACTGCTGTCGAAGATGAGCTCATTCAATCAAAATCAAAAAGCGGTCAGGACCCTTTGAATTATCCCATTAAGCTGGATAATAAAATAGCGGCTCTGGCTTCTTATGTATCCAGTGCTGACTTTCGTCCTACAGAACAGTCTTATCAGGTGTTCCATGAATTATCCTCTAAAGCTAACAGCCAGTTAGGGCTTTTAAACTTGTACATAGAGCGCGACGTTAAAAACTTTAACCGTTTGGTGAAAAAAGCAGATATTCCAGCTGTGATCATAAAATAAGATGAAATTTGGGTAAGTTTAAATCTTTGATGTCGCCTTAATCCCACCTAAATTTCATTAGATAAAAAAAGGAAGGGTAAAAATGGGTGAATATAAAAAAGTAGATGAAAAAGTGATACAGGATTTAAAGGGAATCGCGGGGGAGAAGAATGTGGATTCTGATGAATCCAAGATGATTGATTACAGTCATGATGAGTTCACTCTTTCTGAGATTTCTCATATGCCGGATGTGGTGGTCAAGCCTGAGACAACAGAA
>DASRVI010000099.1:0-10800 GCA_035655135.1 Acidobacteriota bacterium
AATACAGATATAGCCTGCTCTGTGTTCATGTGATTCTTGAAATGACCCTCTTTATCATAATCTTTGTAGTGGCTGATTCCTCCCAGATGCCCCAGGAGTTGGCGGACAGTGACCGGCCACTTTTTTTGAGGAAAATAAGGAACATAGGTTTGGACCTCTTTGTCCAGATCAATTTTTCCTTGCTCAACTAATTTAAGAACCGCAAGTGCTGTGAAAGTTTTTGACACAGAAGCCATTCGATAGGAGCTTTGAGGTTTGGCTTTGACTTGGTTTTCCAGGTCTGAGTAGCCAAAGCCTTGGACCCAGGTGAAGTCATCTTTCATAAAGCCGATAGAGAGGCCGGGAAATTTATCTATTTGCATCTTTTTTTCAACATACCGCTCAAATTTTTGGATAGCCTCACCGTAGCTCTGGGATTCTTTTTGATTGCTTAAGTCTGAGTATAGACTCGGGTTTAAAATCAAAAGGCTGAGGAATATCAGAAGGATGGTTCTTTTTTTATTCATCATTTGTGCATTCCTGTTGAGTTGATTTTTATGGAAAATCTCAGTTCATTATATTACATATTTCTGCAATAAAATGAAATTATTTAGGGCATATAATTTTTTGTGGATAAATACTCACATAAAGTCCTCAGAGATCATTCAATTTCTTGTCAAGACTGCAGAGAAAACAGATGCCGGTCCTATTGTTAATCCAAAGAGATTCCTTGGGGAAGTAAGCAATATGAAGAGATCAAGTCAATAAAAAGGGTAAAAAGAATCTAAAAAAATGTGAATGATTTCGTTCAGAAACATTAGTGACACATTTAAGTAAGTAAATATGATATAATGTCTATGTTTCAAGGATATTTTTCGTAAGAGCAATACTCCAAGCAGCAAGGGATGATAAAAACCATTAAGAAAAATGAATTTTAATTTTGTTAAATCCCAATCAAACAACAATTTCAAGCGTTTAATATTCATTATTTGCCTGTTAATTTTCTCCTTTAATAAATTTGCTTTTTCTGATTTTTTGGTGCGGCATCCAAGAAATTCTGACAATCAAGATACTCTTCAGCATGAAGTCAGAGTTACTTTGAAGTTGATCCAGGTCTATGTTACGGATAAAAAGGGAATTCCGGTCATAGATTTGAATCAAACAGAATTTGAGGTTTATGATAATGGAAAACGTGTAAATCTTACAGAATTTGAAAAACACATATTATATTCACCTACAAAAACAGACCGGGAGGAAAAACCTGAGGTTTCTTCTGAAGATCATTCTCAGATGAACCGAAAATTTTTCCTTTTTTTTGATTTTGCTTTTAATAACGCAAGAGGAATAATAAAAGCAAAGGAAGCAGCCCTGTATTTTATCGACACCAAACTTCATCCTTCAGATGAAATTGCTGTTCTTTCTTATTCAACCATGAAGGGCTTGACCCTTCATGAAAATCTTACTGCCGATCACTCCAAAGTCCGTGAGGTAGTGGAGGGATTTGGATTAAAAGATGTTTTGGGTGGAGCGGAGAATCTAAATCCTAGTGAGGAGTATTCAAGGTTTCAAAGTCTTAGTCAAAAAATATATAAATTTCAGGTTCTCAATTTTACCAAAAAGATAAAAGATTTAGCCAAAGCCCTCGGTTATATTCCGGGTTATAAGCACATTATTTTCTTTTCTTCCGGAGTTACTAATAAAATAGTGTATGGGCGGAGAAACAGTCATGTAAAGTACGAATGGGAAGATATGTCTAAAGAATTAGCCTCTTCTAACTGCCTTTTTTATACGGTTGACTCAAGCAGTTTTGTATTATCCGATGCAGAAAATGGGTTTTTTAATACAGCCACAGGTTTTTTTTATAGAGACATGATTTGGGGTTCTGCATTAGAACGGTTAGCTCAGGTAACTGGTGGAAAATATTTCGGCAACATTAATGATTATGAAAATATCACAGAGGAGATTCAGGATTTGACCAGTGCGTATTATGTACTGGGTTATTATATAGATGAGAAATGGGACGGCAAATATCATAAAATAAAAGTTGAAGTAAAAAGAAGGGATTGTAAAGTCCTTGCCCAGAAGGGATACTTTAATTCCAGGCCTTTCAACAAATACACTGAACTTGAAAAAAGAATTCATCTTGTTGATTTAGCTTTAAATGAAAGTCCTCTTTCTCTTATTGAGGATGAGTTGTCTTTATTAGCTTTGCCCTATTCAGTGACAGAAGGCTCGCGGCTTGCAGTGATTTCGAAAATTCAGGTTGAGAGATTAAAGGAAATATCCCAAAAAAAGATTGAAGTCAATACTCTCATTTTTGATAATCGGAATTTTATTGTAAGTTCCAGAAAGGGAGAGATAGATTTTTCAAAATACTCCCAAAAAGACCTCTATTATAGTTCGCTTTCAGCTCTGCCTCCCGGTCACTACAAATGCTGTGTAGTCCTAAGAAACTCAGAAACAGGAAAAGCAGCAAGGGCTGCATCTTCGGTTGTCATTCCTGAGAAAATAGAATATGGATTTAGGATTGATCCCCCTTTGTTGTTAAAACCTGAAAAAAACACTGTTCATTTATTCAGTCGGCTTCCAGAGAAAACCGGCAGAGGAGAAGACAACCTTTCTTTACTGGATATTTATCCTTTTGATTCGACTGAATATTCACCACTTGTTGAGGAGTTGGAGCAGGGGAGGACAAAGCTTTTAGCTGTTGTGCGCTGCTCGATTGCTGCAAAAGTTAACTTTATGGGTCATATTGTTCATCTCTCAACCGGCAGAGAAACTCCTTTATCACTTAGGGTACTTAATACCTATCAAGAAAAAAGTACAGTGATGTATTTAATCGAGTCATCAGCATGTGAGTTGAGCCCTGGTGAATATTCTTTACATTTAATGGCAGAAGAAATGACTTCAAAATCAAGATCTCACACAGGGATAAATTTTTCGGTGCGATAATTTTTTTCTATGGCAATAGTTCCCAGATCTCCTTTAGGAATTGGTGCCACTAAGGAATTCCCAGGTCATCGGGCAGGTTTTGGATGAGCTCTTTCACTGCTTTTTTGATCATTTTTTTCCTAGTAATCAGAATACAATCTTAAAAGCTAATCCTTTATCTTTTTCTAACTCAATAGTTCCATTCAATTGTCTTACCAGGTCTTGAACAAGTTGAATCCCCAAAGTTTCTGAGTCAAAAACATCTTTGTCTGCTTGGATCCCTAGCCCTGTATCTCCCACTAAAAGGGTGTGTTTTCCTTCTGGACTTTTAGTCATATGGACATATATCTCACCTTCTTCCCCTTGAGAAAAAGCATACTTCAAAGAATTTGTCACTAACTCATTTATTATCAGACCCAAGGGAATGGCTCTGTTTATGTCAAGATAAATCTCTTCTGTATGGATACTGAGCTTAATTTTCACTTCCTTCTCATTATAAATATTAACCAGATGTGTAATCATTTTCTTTATATAGCTTCCAAAATCGATATTTGAGAAATTTTGTGATTGATATAACTTCTCATGGATAAGAGCCATGGATTTGATCTGGTTTTGACTCTGCTGAAAAACATTAAGCGCCTTTTTATCTTTAATTTTCCTGCTCTGCAGTCTGAGCAAACTGGATACAATCTGCATATTATTTTTCACGCGGTGATGAACTTCTTTAAGCAGAGCCTCTTTTTCCTTTAAGGACTTTTCTAATTCTTTGTTGGCTTCCCTCAATTCAAAAGTGCGTTCCTCTACCTTTCTTTCCAGTTCTTGGTGGGTTTTTTTAAGCTCTCTTTCAGCCTTTTTCCGTTCTTCGATCTGTTTGCTCAGCTTTATATTGATCTCTTCAAGCATTTTGTTTCTTTTTCTTATATCCATGGTCCTTATTCTATAAGCAGCGAATACCAGAATTATTAAGAAAAAAACCACTGTTCCCCGGAACCACCAGGTCTGCCAAAAAGGAGGCGTTATGGTCAAACCGATCGCTGTTCCTTCGTCATTCCAGACTCCATCCGGATTGGAAGCCTTTACTCTGAAAGAGTATTTATCTGGCGGCAAATTAGTGTAAGTGGCCAAATTTTTATTCCCTACATAATTCCAGTGGTCATCAAAACCTTCCATTTTATAAGCAAAACCGTTTCCTTCTGGAGTCACAAAATGAAGGGCAGCGAATTTGAAAGTTATGATTCGTTCTTTATACGAGATTTTAATGCTTTCAGTTTCAGTGATTGATTTGGTGAGGATCAAATTTCCATTCACTTTCTCACCTACAGAAACAGAACGATATGATACCTGAAAATCTGTAACAACAACTGGAGGGACATCTTGGCTCTTGTGGATGTTTTCAGGATAGAATGAATTGAATCCATTGATGCCTCCAAAAAACAACTCCCCCCTGGAGCTTTTATAATAGGCTCCGGAATTAAATTCATTACTCTGGAGCCCGTCATGAACATCAAAATTTCGAAAGTTTTCCTCTTCAGGGTCAAATCTGGCGATCCCTCGATTCGTACTCAACCAGAGGAATCCTTCACCATCTTCTAAAATTCCATACACGACATTATTGGGCAGTCCGTCCTCTTTTTTATAATGAGTGAACTTTCCTGATTTTTCATTAAATTTATTGAGTCCTCCTCCATAAGTTCCTGCCCAGATCCATCCTTTGCTGTCTTCAAAAACACAAAGGACCCGGTCGTTACTTAAGCTACGGGGATCACTTCTGTTATGCTTATAGCAAATAAACTTTTCACGCTCTGGATCGAATTTGTTAAATCCAGAACCAGTCCCAACCCAGATATAGTTCTCACTGTCTTTTAAAATGGACACCACTCTATTTCCGCTAATGCTGTTGGGTTCATCTTGCTTGGAAACGTAATGAAAGAACTCATTAGTTTCAGGATTGAGCTTATTAAGCCCTCCGCCCAAGGTTCCTATCCAGAGCCAGCCCGAATTATCTATGTAAATTTCCCTAATGTAATCATTGGTGAGGCTGTTTGGATTATCCTCTTCATGAACAAAGCGCAAAAACTTTTCGCTTTCTTTATTAAACTTATTCAAACCATCATATGTCCCAACCCAGAGACTTCCTTTTTCGCCTTCACAAATAGCCCGGACATTATTGCTGCTTATGCTGTAGGGATCACCCGGATCATGGATATAATTTTTAATTTCATTTGATTCTCGGTCAAGTCGGTACAATCCTCCTCCATAAGTTCCGATCCACAAAATATTACCCCGATCTTCATAGATAGAAAACACATTATTGGCCAAAATTCCATCCGTGTTTTGATCGCTTATTTTATGGTGGATGAATTTTCTCCCTTTTGTATCAAACCGGTCAAATCCCGCACCAAATGTTCCCACCCACAAAAGGCCTGATTTGTCTTTATAAAGAGTTTGAGTGAAATTATTACTCAAACTGTCGTCATCGCCCACCTTCTCTTCCCAATGGGTAAATTCATGGTTCTTTTTATCCAGCCGATTGAGGCCTCCTCCGTAAGTGGCCACCCACAAAGCACTGCTCTCATCTTCACAGATTGAACGTATCCTATTGTTAGACAATGAGTGAGGATCATTAACAACAGAAAGGTAATTGACAAAATCTTCTGTTCTTGGATTAAACCCATTCAAGCCTTTTTCAGTCCCTACCCATAGAATTCCATCTGTATCTTCATAGATACATGTTACTGTGTTATTGGATAAACTTTTATTATCAGTGGGGCTGTGAAAATATTTTTCAAAGGTCTTTTTTTCTCTATTAAATCGGTTTAGGGCATTTTCTGTTCCCACCCACAAAACTCCTTGGCTATCTTCAAGAACAGCATTCACCTTACTACTGCTTAGGCTTTCTGGAGATGCAGGATCATTTTTAAAATGAATAAACTTTTCTGTTTTTAGATCAAAACGATTCAGTCCCTCCTGGGTTCCTATCCATAAAAAACCATTACAGTCCTCAAATATACAAAGAACATGGTTGTTGCTTAAGCTGTAGGGGTCGTTTTCCTTATGGGTGTAGGAGATGAATTCATTCTTTTCTCTATGATATTTATTCAGGCCGCCGTCATAGGTTCCCACCCAGAGTATTCCCCGGCTGTCTTCAAAAATAGACAGGATATAACTGTCTGCGATTGAATGAGGATTATCCGGATCATTTTCAAAGACCACAAACTCATGCCCATCATATCTATTGAGTCCATCCTCTGTTCCGAACCATATGAAACCATATTTGTCTTGAATAACGCAATTCCCCGAATTTTGAGAAAGACCCTCTTTAATAGAGATGTTTTTAAACCACAAGTGGAGATCATTAGCATAAAGGCAAGGAAAGACAATAAGATGCAGTACCAATAGTGACAATAAAGAAACTTTTGCTGGGCTTGTTTTTATGGGCATAGAGTCTTCTTTATTATGCTATCTTATAAAGCAACTAAATTTCAATGAATATCTTCCCAATTTAAGCATCTCCCATTCCGTGATGGAATCTTTTTGTCTAAAGAGGGGATATGAAACAAATAAAAAAGCCGGCTTGATTTCAAACGACAGATCAAAATTTCCATTCCTTATTAGCCAGGTAAGCTTTTTTCAGAGTATCCCCCCGAAATCCCTGTCGGAGAGCTTCCAAAGCCAATAAAATAACTAGCATTTATGTTTTGACTTTATGTTTTTATCCTATGTATTATAAACATGAACTATTCATAAAAAATGGCGGTGTTTATGCCGTTGATTTTATTTCGAGTGAAGAATACTCAAGATTAAATGATAAATCATCACATGGGAGGACTTATGGAGATAAAAAATTACACAAAATATTTGATCATTGGTTTTCTGGTTTTTGGATTTATTCTTTCACCTTCTTTTTTACAGGCAGAAGATGAGAACAAAGCCTATCAGTTCACAGTGACTCATGAAGTCAAACACACGCCGGTCAAAGATCAAGCCCGCACAGGGACCTGCTGGTGTTTTTCAACTGTTTCTTTTATGGAATCAGAAGCCATGCGTTTGGGAGCCGACGCCATGGATCTCTCTGAGATGTTTATTGTCAATTACAATTACCGGAAAAAGGCAGAAAATTATGTCCGGATGCACGGCACAGCCAATTTCGGTCAGGGAAGTCTGAGCCATGATGCTATGGGCCGATTCCGAGAAAAGGGAATTGTGCCTGAATCAGTGTATGACGGACTGAGACTGGGGAAAGATTATCATGACCACAGCGAGATGTTTCGAGTCTTAAAGGGTATTGTGGATGGAGTGGTTTCTTCCCGGCGTCCCACTATCCAGTGGAAAGCAGCTTTTGAGGGAGCTTTGAACGCCTATTTAGGCACACCTCCGGAAAGTTTTGAATATGAAGGGCAGACTTTCACTCCCCATTCTTTTGCTGAAGAAAAAGTCCTGATTAATCCTGACCATTATGTGGAGCTCACTTCTTACACCTATGCTCCGTTTTATGATAAGTGTGTGCTAAGAGTGCCTGACAACTGGATCTATAATGATGATTTTTACAATGTTCCGCTGGATGACTTGGAAAAGCTTGTGGATTATGCGCTTGAGAACGGCTTTTCTGTGGTCTGGGATGGAGATGTCAGTGAAAAAACCTTTTCCAGCCGGGATAAAGGGTATGCCATTCTTCCTGAAAAAGAGGTTCCAGATGAGATCACAGAACCGGTGGAAGAAATGGAGGTCACTCAAGCCAACCGTCAAGAAACCTTTGACAGTTACACCACCACAGATGACCATTTAATGCACATTGTGGGTTTAGCAAAGGATCAGAACGGAAGCATTTATTATTACATCAAGAATTCAGGTGGAGTTGAGGGAATTTATGATGGATATCTCTTTATGTCCAAACCCTATTTTCGCATGAAAACCACAGCTGTCATGGTGCACCAGGATGCTCTTCCCCCGGCATTGAAACAAAAATTAGATCTTCCTCAAAAATAAGAGACCATGAATAAAGAGAGACTCAATATAAATTCAAAAAGACTTGGAACTAATCTTTGATTGAATTCAAACCGATTGGGATCATTCACAGTCCGTTTAAAGATCCCCGAGGCATGCCCATCCAGCCCTCTGGAGCGGTTGGAGTCAAAGGCACTGTAGAGGTATTTGATCAGTATCAAGCTGGCTTGAAAGATTTAGATGGTTTCTCCCATATCATTTTGCTTTATTATTTTCATTTAGCCAAAGGATTTAAGCTGCAGGTGGTGCCGTTTATGGATTCCAAGCCGAGGGGTTTGTTTTCCACACGAGCTCCCAAGCGGCCTAATCCGATCGGACTATCTGTGGTTCAGCTAAATGAGGTCAAAGATGGAGTTTTATTTATCCAGAACGTGGATATCCTTGACCAGACCCCTCTGCTGGATATCAAGCCTTATGTGCCTGTATTTGACAAACAGGCGAAAATTCGGACAGGATGGCTTGAAAATACCAAAAAGGCTGTTTTCAAGAAAAAATCAGACGACAGGTTTAAATAGCAGAAAGAGTTTTCTCTTTATTTTTTGTTTGTCCTGAACACCCTATAATTTCAAGGGATTTTTTATCATAAAAAATGAGCTGATTTCATAGTTTTATGAAAAGAAAAAATTAAAAACCGGGATAAAAAGTTTGAGAATAGAAACAAAGAATGATTTCTTTGAGAATATCTAAGCCAGATATGATAAAATAAAAAAGTCAGGAAATAATGACCAAAAAGAAATCTGAAAATATCGGAACCATCAGATCCATCCGTTCCAGTGTAGTGGATGTTTATTTCCCGGGGAAGCTTCCTCCCATAAATACTCGTCTGAATGCAGGGGAAAACGGACAGGTGGCTGTTGAAGTGATGATCCACTTGGATTCTGATGTGGCAAGAGGGGTGGCTCTGCATCCCACCCAGGGATTATCAAGAGGGGATAAGGTGGTAGATACAGGAAAACCTATCCAAGTTCCAGTGGGTAAAAAAATAATTGGCAGGGCTTTTAATGTTTTTGGAGAACCTATTGATGAAGGTGGTGCCTTGGAAAGTAAGGAATATCGGTCTATTCATCAAGAATCGGTGGCTCTTTCCCAGCAGGTCACCACTGAAGAGATATTTGAGACAGGGATCAAGGCTATCGATGTTCTGGCGCCTCTGGAAAGGGGAGGGAAAGCGGGTATGTTCGGAGGAGCCGGAGTGGGAAAAACAGTTCTGATCATGGAAATGATTCACAATATGGCCAGCCAGCACCAAGGAATCAGTATTTTTTGCGGAATAGGGGAGCGGAATAGAGAAGGAGAGGAACTGTACCGAGAGATCAAAGAAGCGGGAGTTTTAGACAAAGCTGTATTGATTTTTGGTCAAATGGATGAGCAGCCAGGGGCCCGCTTCCGGGTAGGCCATGCTGCGCTGACTATGGCTGAATACTTTCGTGAAGATAAAAAACAGGATGTGCTTCTGCTGATCGATAATATTTTCCGTTTTATTCAGGCTGGCTCTGAAGTCTCGGGTTTGCTGGGGCAGATACCCTCCCGAGTGGGCTATCAGCCCACTTTAGCCACCGAACTTTCAGAGCTGGAAGAACGAATCTGCAGCACGGATTCAGGTTCCATCACCTCCATCCAAGCCGTGTATGTCCCGGCTGATGATTTCACAGACCCGGCTGCAGTCCATACTTTTGGTCATTTGTCTGCTTCTATTGTTCTTTCTCGGAAGAGGGCCAGCCAGGGACTGTATCCAGCTATAGATCCTCTGGAATCAAGATCTAAAATGATGGCGCCTCATATTGTGGGAGAGCTGCATTATCAAATTGCTCGGGAAATTCGAAGCACTTTGGCTGAATATGAGGACTTAAAAGATATCATTGCTATGCTTGGGATTGAAGAACTCAGCAGGGAGGACCAGAAAACAGTGTACCGTTCCCGTCGGCTGGAACGCTTTCTCACCCAGCCCTTTTTCACCACAGAACAGTTCACTGGCCACAAAGGAAAACTGGTTAAGCTGGATAAAGCCCTGGAGGGATGCCAGCGTATTTTAAATGATGAGTTTTCTGATTATCCGGAAAAAAAGCTTTATATGATCGGGAATATTGATGAGGTGGAGAAATGAAGTTGAAAATTTTACTTCCTACTGAGGTTTTTCTGGAAGAAGAGGTCATTAAAATTTCAAGTGAGGCTTTGAATGGATCTTTCACTATTCTGCCCAGGCATTTGGATTTTGTCACAGTGCTTCAGCCCGGATTGCTTTATTTCGAAACCAATAAAAAAGAAACATTTTTAGCTGTGGATAAAGGGGTTTTATTGAAAGTTGGTGCAGAGGTCCTGGTTTCAGTGCGGAGTGCGGTCAGAGCCGAAGGACTTAAAGATGTTCGTAAAAAAGTAGAAAAGAGATATCAGGAGTTGAATGAAAGAGAAAAAAGGTCAAGGTCAGTTCTGGCGAAGTTTGAATCTGATTTCATAAGAAGATTTATAGAATTAGAAAAAAATGTCTGAAAACAATCAAAAAGATGAACACAGGGAAAGGCAGAAGCATATTTCCCGTGACATCGGACGTAAAGCAGAGAGAAAACTGGAAGCCCGGAAACACAAAGAAGAACAAAGCCTTTGGTTTGGACTGGGTATGTTTGGTTTAGTGGGATGGTCTGTAGCCATACCCACTTTGATTGGTGTGGCTGTAGGGATTTGGGTGGATTCCCGCTATCCCAGCCCCTTCTCATGGACTTTGATCTGTTTGTTCATTGGCATAGTGGTGGGATGCCTGAATGCATGGTACTGGGTTTCTAAAGAGAGAGGAAATATACAAAAAAGGGATCAAGATAAAGATGAATGAGATTATAAGTTATGCTCTGTCCCTGGCAGCTGGTTTTGCGCTGGGTTATATTTTTTTCGGGG
>DASRVI010000100.1:0-2846 GCA_035655135.1 Acidobacteriota bacterium
CTTCTCGGGCTTAGGCCCTGCGACCAAGGGGACACACCCCCTTGGAACCCCCGACGATTTGTGAATCCTCACAAATCAATCTCTCTCCCGGTTCGGGCTTCGCTCTCCTCTAACGAGGAACCCTGCCCGCTCCGCCCCTCGTGATGACGAACGGAGCACAAGCCGCACCTGATTTTCACATTGGGTCGTGAATAATTTAAAAGATATGATATAATGGAGCGAAAAATAAAATGATTCAATTAAAAAGCAAATTAAAGAAGAACATATATAAGGTTCTGAAACAAAAATATCCTATTGATAAAGATGACCTTGACTTATCCTATCCCCCGGACATTAAAATGGGAGATCTGGCTCTTTCCTTTACTTTTAAGCTGGCTAAGAAACTCAAAAAGAATCCCCGAAAAATCGCAGAGGAAACAACTTCCCTTCTTTCATCCCTGGAAAACATTCACAAAGTGGAAGTGGCTGGAGGTGGCTATATCAATCTTTTCATCAATCGAAAAGATTTTTTTCTCAATAAACTCTATACAGAGGAAGAGTCAGCTCTGTCGCCTGAAGAAAAAAAGATCATTATTGAACACACTTCGATCAATCCCAATAAAGCCGCTCACATCGGTCACCTAAGAAATTCCTGCCTTGGAGATACTCTGGTCCGCTGTCAAAAATACAAGGGAGAAAAAGTCGAGATCCAGAACTACATTGATGACACAGGAGTCCAAGTCGCGGATGTGGTGTTTGGTTTTTTAGAAATCGAAAAAAAGAATTTAAAAGAAATTAAAAACATAAAAGGAAAATTCGACTACTACTGCTGGGATTTATACACCAAAACTTCCCAATTTCTCCATCAAAATCCTGAGGCGCAGGAGAGAAAAGCAGAAATACTTAAGAGAATCGAAGATGGAAAAAATCCTGAAAGTGAAATAGCCTTTTTCATATCTAGACGTATCCTTAAAGACCACCTTCAAACCATGCACAGGCTTGGAGTTAACTATGACTTACAGGTGTGTGAAAGCGACATCATCCATCTTAAATTTTGGTCCAGCGCTTTCAAACTGCTCAAAGAAAAAGGAGCTGCCTATTTTGTTGACCAGGGAAAACATAAGGGATGTTGGGTCATAAAGCTGAAGGGGAAAACCGACCAGGAAAAAATTTTAGTCCGTTCTAACAATACCGTTACCTATGTGGGAAAAGACATCGCCTATCAGCTCTGGAAATTCGGCCTGCTGGATAATGATTTTTTCTATAAGCCATTTTTCAAACAAAATCATCAAACCGTATGGATAACATCTTCCATTAAAACTCCTCATAAGCATGATTTCGGAAACGCAAGTCGAGTCTATAATGTCATAGACATCCGTCAGTCCTATCCTCAAAAAGTAGTGGTTCAGGGATTAAAATCATTGAAATTTAAGGAGCAGGCAGCAAAATCAATTCATTTCTCTTATGAGATGGTGGCTCTGTCCTCCAACAGCCTCAAAGAACTGGGATATGAAGTTTCAGAAGATGAAAAAAAGAAAGATTTTCTTGAAGTATCAGGAAGAAAAGGACTGGGAATCAAAGCAGATGACCTTATAGACAGGCTGGAACGAAAAGCTCTGGAAGAGGTAAAAAAAAGAAATTTAGATTGGAGTACTCAAAGGAAAACCGAGACTGCCAAAAAAATCGCCTGCGGTGCCCTCCGGTATTTCATGCTGAAATTCGCAAGAAATTCTTTAATTGTTTTTGATTTTGAAGATGTGCTTAATTTTGAGGGAGAAACAGGTCCTTACCTTCAGTACACTTTAGTTCGTATCAACAGCATATTCAGTAAGCTGGCACAGAGAAAAATTATAAAAAAACAAGATATCCCTTCAAAAATTTCATCAGCTAAATTAAATCTTGATTCAATGAGCCATAAAGAACAGGATGATTTCTGGGAACTTATCCTTTACGCTTCTAAACTGGATGAAGAAGTGCTTCATTCCATCAATTCTCTTGAATTTCTCCATCTCGCCAAATTCACCTTCAATCTCTCCCAAAAATTCAATGCCTTTTACCACAAATACCCCATCATCCAGGAAAAAAACGAATCCTTGAGAAATAGTCGCATCCTGACTATATATTACATACACAAAGTATTGAAAAAATCACTGGACCTGATGGGAATACCTCAGCTCGAGCGCATGTGAAATACAGTGAATTGTGAGATGAGAATAGAAAAAAAGATGAATTCAAAAGGACAAAGAGAAGATCGGAGAATAAGATGAATCTTCTGGAAGAATTAAAACACCGAGTTCTGATCCTGGATGGAGCTATGGGCACAGAAATCTTTGAAAAAACCGGGACAGATTATGAATTTCCAGAAAAGCTGAACATTCGAAAGCCAGAAGTCATCACCCGCATCCATAAAGCTTACATTGATTCTGGAGCTGACATTATAGAGACCAATACTTTAGGGGCTAATCGAATAAAGCTTGCTGAATACGGAATGGAAAAAGAGTGTAAAAACATCAACCTCTCCGCGGTGGAATGGGCAAAAAAAGCAGTGAACAACCATAATGTGTTTATTGCCGGGTCTATGGGAGCTATGGGAAAACTCATCAAACCGCTGGGAGAAATCAGTTTTAATCAGGCCTATGATGTTTTTGCGGAACAAGCAAAATTCTTAGAGCAAGGCGGAGCTGATCTTCTGCTTATTGAAACCCAAATAGATATTCTGGAAGCCAAAACAGCTTATCTGGCTGCCAAAGAATCCACTTCACTTCCTATAGCTGTATCGGCTTCCAGAATATCTATTTGGGTTTCAATAAGCAGAAGATCAGCTCCGCCTTGCTCTAAGAATTTTGAAACCCAAATAGATATTCTGG
>DASRVI010000101.1:0-4285 GCA_035655135.1 Acidobacteriota bacterium
CAGACTATAACAAAGGATATCAACAAACGTCCCGGAATACTCAGAAATAACCGCAGCCACGGCAAAAGACGAAGCCGCATGCCCAGAAGGAAATGAATGGTTTCTTGAGCTGAAACCAAAAGGTCTAAACGAATAAGCACCTTGATCCACAGTTGGCCGGGAACGTCCTATAGAAATTTTCATCCCCATTATGAATAATCCTGTGGTCAACCAGCTCTGAAAGCTGTAAAGGCCGATCTTTCTGAGTTCATCTTTTCTTGATATCTCACCTGTGGTGTACAATAAAGTTGAAATCCCCGCTAAAAAAGCACCATGCCCTAAATCAGTCACAAAACCGAATGCTTCTTCTGAATGTTCAGTTTTGTTTTTCTGGACCCAATTATAAAGGCTCTCATCAAACACAAAAAGAACCAATCCTGTCCCCAACACCGCAGAGCATTTTAAATAATCCCCTGTGTCCCATTTTATGGGAGATGAATAGATTCTTATTGAATCATCAAATAAATGGTGGAGGTATTCTTTCCCAAATCGATGCTCTCCTGTTAAATCCTCGGCGCACAGACTGTTTTCAGACGTAATTAAAAACAAAAATACAAAAGGGATCATTATAGATGATGTAAGGGACCCCTTTTTTATTTTCTTTTTCATGAAAAATCTTAAGGCATCCTGCTTTCAACCGCTTGAAGAGTTTCTCGGGTTGCTCCCTGAAGTGAATTCAATGTTTGTTTTGCTTTTTTCCCCATGTCATAAAGCCTATTCTCATCTTTAAAAATAAAAATATTGATCAATTCCTTCTCACTTTTGACTGTCTTGGCTCCTCCTGATTCAACAAACACATGTGCAAAATAAGCAAAGTTATCCATATGAGGGCCAAAAAAGATGGGCTTTTGATAAAAGGCGGGCTCTAAAAGATTCTGTCCTCCCCACGGAATCAAGCTCCCTCCAATAAAAGCACAATCTGCCACCGCATAAATGCGGGCAAGTTCTCCGATGGTATCCAGAATCAGCACCTCCCATTCTTTTTCTTTATAAAGAGAAGTTTTTTTGACTGCTTTCAATCTTAATGTTTCACAACAATTCATTATCTCACTTACCCTATTCATATGCCGTGGAGCGATAATAAACCGAATGTCTTTTCTCTCACTCAACGCTTTTGAGAAAGCTTTGAGAAGAATCTTGTCCTCTCCTTTTCTAGTGCTTCCGGCCACCACAGTTTTATATCTATCAGATAAATTCAGCTCCTTTTTCATATTTGACAAATCTTTTTCTGAAATCTCCTTTAAATTGATTTCAGCTTTTAGATTTCCAGCTACTTTGATTCGTGCGGGTGAAGCACCCATCTTCTCCAGCCTTTTTTGATCCTGTTCAGTTTGAACCAAGAAAAGGTCAATGTTATCCAGTATCCTTTTTGTGAACACTCTGAGAAAACGATATCTTTTATAAGAGCTCGACGAAATCCTTCCATTAACAAGAATCACCCCATCTGTAAATCTCCGTGCTTCTCTTATCAGATGAGGCCAAAATTCAGATTCATTGAGAATGAATAAAGAAGGCCTGATGTTCTTAAAAAATCTTCGGACTATAAACTTGAAATCAAAAGGAAGATAAAAGAGTTCATCAATATTTTTGAGCTTTTTCTTTGCCACTTCAAAACCTGAATTGGTCAAAGTTGAAAAATAAACATTCCAATCAGGATGATTCTGTTTTATTTCTTTGATAAGATTCTGTAAAGACATCACTTCTCCGACTGAAACCGCATGGATCCATAAGGATTTCCCGTCTTTTTTTCCCAGAGGAATGCGAGCTCCTAATCTTTCTGAAATATGAAGACTCTCATTTTTAGATATTCTTAATCTTACTAAATAAAGTGGGAAGTATATGCATAAAGCGATCAATAGAAAAAAGGAATAAATCAGGTACATTTTAAGAAAATATATAAGATTTCATAGAGATAGTCCAGAATTAGGTATTTATTTTTATTTAAAATTTTGGTATCCTTGACAATCATTGAAAATGTTTCCCATAATAGAGGAAAAAGAGCCTAAGCACAAAAAATTAAGCTCTATTTAAAACATCAAGGAGGACTTGAATCTGAGATGAATAAAGAGGAAAAGAAAGAAGAAAAAAAGAAAACACAGAAAAAAACAGATAAAAAGTCTGAAAAAAAAGAAGAAAAACAAAAAAAAGCCGTAAAAAAAGAAAAGGCCTCTAAAAAGAAAGAAGAAAAAGAAAAAAAAGAGGAAAAACGTGAACCAGAAGAAAAGGTAGAAGAAAAGGCAGAAAAAAAAGAAAAGAAAGAAGAAAAAGAAAAACCAGAGAAAAAAGAAGAAACTGAGAAAAAGAAAGAAGAAAAGGAACCTGAAAAAAAAGAAGAAGCGCCTGAAAAAGAAACTCCTCCTAAGAAAAAAAAGGTCAACAAGATGACACTTCCTGAGGTCGAAGCAAAATTAAAATACGTTGAAGAAAAAATGGGGGGACTCACATCCCAATATGCCCAGCACCTTCTGCAGCGCAAAGAAATCTTGACTTCCCAAAAAAAAGAAACGTCCACCAAAAAACAAAAATAGTAATAATCTAAATTTATTTACATTCATGGCATTTTCTGTTAGTATAAAAACCAATTTTAAGGAGAAATATTTCGTGTTGGATAAAGAAGAAAAAACGAACATAATCAAAGATTTCAAAACAAATTCAAAAGATACAGGCTCTCCCGAAGTCCAAATTGCATTGATCACCCACAGAATTAACTATCTCACTGAACATTTTTCTACGCATAAAAAAGATTTTCATTCCAAACAAGGACTTTTAAAATTAGTTGGAAAAAGAAGACATCTTCTCAATTACTTAAAAAATAAAGATATCAACCGCTACAATAAAGTCATTAAAAAACTTAACATTAGAAAATAGCGGTTTCATAAAGGAAAATCATGTCAGATCAAAAAATTAATCTTGAAATCGGAGGACGTGAACTTTGCTTAGAAATCAATAAGCTTGCCAGGCAAGCCAATGGTTCTGCTGTTCTCCGATATGGAGACACAGTTCTTTTTGTCTCCGCCTGTGCCAAACAAGAAAGAGATGAAAGCAAGTCTTTTCTTCCTCTCATTGTTGACTATAGAGAACACACCTATGCGGCTGGGAAAATACCAGGAGGATTTTTTAAACGCGAAGGAAGGCCCTCCGATAGAGAAATCCTTCTTAGCCGTCTCATTGATAGACCCATACGTCCCTTATTCCCAGATAACTATTTCAATGAAACCCAGGTTATAGCCCGTCTGCTGTCAGCAGATATTGAAAACGAAGCAGACACTTTGGGAGTCATCGGGGCTTCTGCAGCTCTTTATTTTTCTGATATCCCCTACACATCCCCCTTAGGAGCTGTCAAAGTGGGACTTATTGACGGAGAATTAACCATCAATCCTCCCAAGAGTAAAATCGATGAATGTCCTTTGGATATGGTGGTTGTGGGCAATGAGGAAGGCATTGTCGTGATAGAGGCTGGAGCTGACCAGGTCAGCGAAGATAAAATAATCCAAGCATGCCAATTAGCTCAAGAACCCATAAAAAAAATAATCAATGCACAAAAAGATCTTTTTAATAAACTGGATATTAATAAACAAACAGTCGCTCCTCAATCCATTGACCAAGCAAAATATGATTCAATAAAACAGAAAATCTCTTCTTCTCTTAACCAAGCTGTATGCGCAAAAGAACTGACTGAAAGAAAAATGAGTCTTGATCAGATACAAAAATCTTTATTGAATGAAATCCCTGAAGAAAATGAAAAAGAAATCAGCGAAACCAAAGAAATCTTCAACCGTATCCTCAAGGATTTTGTTCGCTCTTCAATCATAGAAGAAAAAATCAGGCCTGATGGAAGACAATTCGATGAAATAAGACCTATTTCCATTGAGACAGGAATGCTTCCTCGGACCCATGGATCAGCCCTTTTCACACGAGGGGAAACCCAAAGTCTTTGCACTGTGACCCTGGGTACTTTTGAAGACACTCAGACGATCGATGGATTAGGGGAAGAAAGCGAAAAAAAATTTATGGTCCATTATAATTTCCCTCCTTTCAGTGTGGGAGAAGTGGCTTTTCTAAGAGGCCCGGGAAGAAGAGAAATCGGACATGGGGCTCTTGCTGAAAAAGCGATCCTGCGTTCTGTTCCTCAAGACGAGGAAGAGTTTCCCTACACCATAAGACTGGTCTCTGATATTTTAGAATCAAACGGTTCTTCCTCCATGGCGACCGTGTGTGGTGGAGTTCTTGCTTTGATGGATGCTGG
>DASRVI010000102.1:0-3846 GCA_035655135.1 Acidobacteriota bacterium
TCTTTCAGCTAATTTTCTAGGAGTGATATCTCTAGCCACAAAACACAGCACTCTCTTGCTGCTATAGGAAATAATACTGACACTGATTTCAACATCCACAAATGACCCATTTTTACGTCTAAATTTCTTTTCTCCGATATAATAAGAATGCTTTTCAAGTACATCTATAATCCTTTGATATACATCTTCCTGATCGATTACTAAAAAATCATAAAGAGTCAAATCTTTAATTTCATCATTGGAATACCCAAGTAAATTTTGAACAGCTTTGTTGGCTTCCAATATCCCCTTGGTGTCAATATCAGCAAGAAAAACATACTCTGTGCTCTGCATAAAGATGGCTCTATACTTTTGTTCGTTTTCCTTTAATAGATTTTCTTGTTTTTTCTTCTCTGTTATGTTCTTGATCCCAAGTAAAAAACCAAAAAATTTTCCATCTTTAGAATCGATCTTTGAGATCTTTACTTTGAAAATATTCTCTTTTCCTTCCACATCCATGGAATATCTGAAACTCGAAGTCTTATTGGTATCCTCCACTTCATTTAATGCTTTTTGTATCTTTTCGGTCGCATCTATAGGAAATAAATCACTAAAATGTTTTCCCAAAAATTTATCAGGCGGCAAAAAAAGATCAGCTTTATCATAATCCTGATAATAACGAATAAAAGACCCATCTAAACCCAAAATAAAAAAATGTTCTTCTACTGAATTAATTATAAACAGTAAATTTTTCTGTTTTTTTCTTTCAGATTCCAACTCCAATTTCATTTCAACAAAACCAGTCTCTAGCTCTGATAGCTTTTTTTCTAGTTTTTTGTTTTCTTGGACTAATTCAACTTTAGTTTCTATTTTTTTTTGGCTCATATCGGTTTAAGTCAATAACGTTTTAATCCTAAATAAAGTTTATTAAAATAACAATCTATTTTTTGACCATTTCAAGTCTTTCTCCCACAGGAGGATGAGAGTAAAAAAGATACTTCATCCATTTTTCGGGATAGGCATTGATTAGATTTCGGTTGGCAAGCCCAGCTATGGCATGCGAAAATGAGCTTTTATCTTGGATGTTTTTAAGAGCATATTGATCTGCCTGCTTCTCAAAATATCTGGAAATCGCATTTCCCGCGGGACTGAATAATAAAGTGGAAATGATCCCTAATATAAGAACAAAAAAGGGAAATAGAGCGAGATTAGCTCGAACTCCACTTAAGAAATCAATAAAAAGGAACCTCATAATACGGTCTAACAGAAAAAATACAATGATCTGTTGAAAAGTGCCCATCATTATGAATTTCCATATATGTTTATACTTGTAATGACCGACCTCATGGGCCATAACAGAAACTATTTCAGGTACAGACATATTATTGACTAAATTGTCTCCAAGGACAACTCTTCTTGTCTTTCCCAAGCCAGCTAAAAAAGCATTCTCTTTTTTTGTATTTCGACTCATATCTTCCATAAAAAAACCACTGCTTTTAAGGCCTTCCTTGGAAAGTATTTTTTCCAGAGCATCAATGAGAACTTTGTTTCTAATAGGGGTGTATTTGTTGAATATTGGGAAAACTAAAATAGGAAAAAGAGTTGAGAACACCGCACTAACTAAGGCGCTGGCTAAACCAGCGATCAACCACCAAAATCGAGGAAATTCAGCCATGATGAAAAAAAGCAGACTTAATACAACCCACATCACAATCAAACCAACCAAAAATGACTTTCCTTGCTCAATCAACCAACTCTTAACCGTATGATTAGAAAAATCCCATTTATGCTCATGTGAATAACTGCTGAGGTAATCAAGAGGAAGAGTCAGCAGAAAAATAGACGCTTGAAAACAAAATACATAAATAATGAAAGTAAGGATTATAGAACTGTCTGGATACATATAGGCAAGTTTATGGCTTAATCCAGAAAAATAAAAAGCAAGAATGATAATAACAAGCGCAAACATTTTTAATAATCCAAAAACACGCTTTTCTCTTTCATAAGCCCTGGCTTTCTTCTGGACACTTTCATCTAAAAATGGATGCATTTTACCTGAATTCATTTTAATGACTATTATTATGGGTTATTTTTCCTCCTCAAGCAACCCCCTTGAAATTCAGGTGGAGTCTTCATTATAAATATTGTATGATAACTTTCTCCTTTGGCAGAAAATAATTTAGAAAAATAGAATTCAAATGGAATGGGCTCATTTACTTCTTCTCTTTGTGGTTGGCGCTATTGCTGGATTTATTAATGTCAATGCAGGGGGTGGTTCAAGTTTAACTTTACCTACGTTGATATTTATGGGTCTGGATTCAGCTGCAGCTAATGGGACAAACCGAATCGGTCTTATACTCCAAAACATATTTGCCGTGGCCTCCTTTAAAAAAAACAAGGTTCAAAGTTTCAAGAAAAGCTCATTTTTAGCGCTGTTTACCCTTCCGGGAGCTATCATCGGAGCTATTGCAGCCACCCAGGTAAGCAACATGCTCTTTCAGAAAATTTTAGGAGGAGTGCTCATATTTATTGTTATCTCTATGTTCTTCAGCCGCTCTTATAAAGATGAAAACAGTAAACATCATCTAAAGAGAAGCTGGTTTATTTATCCAGCTTTATTCGGGATAGGCTTTTACGGAGGATTTCTTCAAGTTGGGGTTGGCTTTCTTTTTATGGCGGCCTTATATCATCTTTTAAGAGTCAATTTAGTCCTTGTCAACATGCACAAAGTATTTATCATTCTTATTTATACTATACCTGCTTTTGTCATTTTTTTATATACAGGTAATGTCAGCTGGAAATACGGTCTGGTGCTGGCTGCTGGAAATGGAATTGGAGGATGGTGGGGAGCTCGGGCAGCCGTTAAAGGAGGAGAAAAAGTAATCCGCATCATACTTGCTATCGCTATCATCATAATGGCAGCTAAATTATTCGGCCTCTTCTGATCTAGCTGTTAAATTAAGCTGCTTATATTTATATTAATACCTAAGACGATCATGGGATAATAATTAAAGGTGCAGGCTGATTTTATGAATAGTTTATGTTAGAAGCCGGGCATAAAAGTGATTTGAAAATACCCGTTCTTTTCCGGTCTGCTGAAGGGAGTTACATAAGATACTCCTACCACAAAATAGCCAAACAAATTGATCCTCACTCCGACTCCAGCACTGGTTACCAGCTTTCTTTTTCCTCCTAAAAACCAAGCTCTCTCATTTCCTTCATCCATCCAAGCCAACCCTGAATCGAAAAAGGCAATAAAATCGGCAGGAAATATGCCATAATAACCTTTGCCTATTCCTAGGATCTGAAAAAGAGGAAACCGAAGTTCTGCATTGGCAACCATCACCTTGCTACCGAACAACTGGTTAAAAGTAAAACAATCCCCTTTAGAACCGTATTCCTCAACACTGAAAGAATTTCTATTATAACCCCGGACAAACGATTCATATCCAAGGAAAATAGGATACATTCTTTGATCTTCCGCGCCTTTGCCATACCGACCGTAATGGAGAAAGCGAAAAGCGATGGTGAAAGGACGAACAGGCATAAAATACTGCCTATAGTCGGCAATTACATTCACAAAATCAATAGTTCCAAAATAAGGAGAAACTCCTAGTATATAGTTATTCCCTATAATAGGACTGGTCGCTCCAAAATATGAACTATCATGAATCAATGCCAGATTAAAATAACCTAAACTCAGTCCAGATGGAGAAGGAAGCTTTTCTTTCTCAAGATCCAATTGAATCCCATCCCATCCGGAATAGGTCGAGGTCCATACCTCACTGTTGTAATGGATAAAGCGGTAGCCACTGGCCAATTCAATTCTGGAAACTCTGGAAAAAGGATAATCTGCAAAACCAGTTA
>DASRVI010000103.1:0-5693 GCA_035655135.1 Acidobacteriota bacterium
TCCAGAGCTGCGGTGGGTTCATCCAGAAGATAGACCTCAGGCTCCATAACCATGGCTCTGGCTATACCGGTTCTCTGCTTTTCTCCTCCTGAAAGAGTGTTGACGCCCCGGGATAAAAGCCCGGATATTCCCAATTGTTCGCTGACTTTTTCAACCTGGGTTTTGATTTTTTGTTTGTCCTCTTTTCTGATGGTCAAGCCGTAAGCAATGTTTTGAAACACATCCAGATGAGGAAAAAGCATATAATCCTGGTAGATCAAACCAATCCGTCTCTTTTCCAATCCTAAAATCCGCCCTGAATCCGGCGACTCCAGTCCAGCCATCATTTCCAGAAGCAGGGTCTTTCCCGAACCGCTGGGCCCCAGAATCACAAAATACTCTCCGGGCTTGACTTTCAGAGAAAGGTCCTGGATTTGAAAATCCTGATACTTTTTACAGATTCTATCCAGCCGGATCACTGTCTGTCTCCCAAAATTCTTAAAACCACAAACACCACCAGGATGATCAGAATCAAAACCACGGTGGCTGGAGCCGCATAATCCAGTCCAAAATTCTGGAACCGCTCAAAAATCAAAACCGGAGCTGTCATGGGATGATAGGCCAGAATCACCACAGCCCCGAATTCAGAAATGCCCCTTGCCCACATCATGATAGAACCTGAAATGATGGATTTTTTAGCCATGGGAAGACTCACTGAAGTGAATGCTTTCCAGGGGGAGGCACCCAGGGATATTGCTGTTTTTTCATAGCGCACATCGATCATCTTAAATCCTTCTTTGGCGCTGTTCACCAGAAAAGGAAGGGACACAAAAAGCATAGCTATGGATATGGCTGCTTCTGTGCCGGGGATGGATATCCCGGTGACTTTGGTAAATAAAGACTCTCTCCCCCACACCATCAATAGCGCGATTCCTGCAGCAGTGTGAGGAATGACCACCGGAATATCAATGAGTCCTTCTATGATTTTCTGGCCGAAAAAATGATGTCGGGCCAGGATAAAGCTCAATGGGATACCTAAAATCAAGGCGGTCAGAGTCGCCCACAAGGAAGCTCTCAAGGTCAAAAGTATGGAGCTCATGAGCTCTTTCTCCATAAGAGCTCTGCCTGCTTCTTGAGGGCTCACTGAGAACATCATCCGGAACAGCGGGATCACAATAAAAAGGATCAGAAGGGTGCCTAAAAAGTAAAAAAATGGTTTGGCTTTCATTCTATTTTTCACTGAAAAAGGACTTTAATTCCAGAGGAAGCTTTTCAAAATGATCCACCCGGGGAGGGATGATTTCCGGCTGTCCGTTTTCTTTCATGACTTCTCTTCCCTTTTCACTTAAAACAAAGGATATAAATTTCACGCCCAGTTCCGGATGAGCTGCTGTTTTGGGAACCGTGATCCCATAGACCATGGCCGCTCCTTTTCGGGTGATGGTCTTCCCTGGTTTTTTCCCGGTCAGCTCCACACTCACCTGCTGATACAAATGATTCATCTCCGGAGATTTCAGGTTGATCTCATTTGGAAGCAAAAGAAACTTTCCGCCGTGCTGTTCTGCCACACTTCGGTAAATAAAAATATAATCCAGTTCACCGGTTTCAAGAAGAGCCAGCAGATCCACTTCTTTAGGACGTATGTTTTTCTTAGGACAGTTCTCATTCAGTTTGTCAAACAGCCCCGGTTTTTCATAATGCTTTTCCGCCAGCTTCCAGCACAGCATGGTTCGGTATCCGCAGGGATCGGCATTGGGATCTGAGTGTCCGTACCACACGTCTTCCCTCAGCAAAACTTCATGCCAGTTGTAGACATTTATCTCATGGGAATACCGGCTCTCTTCTCTGTACATGATCACCATCTCATTGGAAGTGAAATCAATACAAAAATCCGCGTATTCAGGCATGAGAAGAGTTTGGATCACGGCTGAATCCGCAGAAGCCATCACATCAGCAGACCTGTGGAGCTCTGTGATCTTCCGGGCACAGGTCCGGCTTCCCGCGGATTCCCTTTTGACTTCTATATTGGGATTCTGCTTCATAAACTCATCAGCCATTTCTTTGAACGGCACAGCCAGTGATCCGGCATGGATGACAAGAACCTCCTGTTTGGATTGTTTCTTGCAAAAAAGCGAGAAAACAAACACTAACGTCAGGACAAAAGCCAGAGCTTTTCTCATGATTGATTCCTTTTTAAGTTGGAGAACACAATTAGCAAACCGGCAGGCATCTCCTTTCCAATCCGGGAGGCAAAACCGTTTCCCGTTTTACCCTATCGGCTTAAAGGCATTGCTTTAGCTTTAGCTCTTTAAGCTCGGAGACTCAAATCATAATAAAAACAGATATCACAGTCAAACAAGAAACAATTGTTAATGCAACATTATTCTTCTTTTAAACCCTGTTTAAACCTGACTTGATATAATTTTTTAGGTTGATATAATTATATTGTAAAGGGGAGAGATAGATGAAAAAAAGCATCCTTCTGGGTTTGGTATTATGCTTTCTTTTATTCAATTTTTCCTGGGGTTCTCTGAGGAACAATCCCCATTTCTTTAAAACCTATGAACTGACCTCTATTCTTGAAAACTGTGCTGAATACTGTGAGAAACTCGCTCATACCTCTCTCTATTTTGAGTGTATAGAAGAAATTAAAGAAACCATCAACACCATTATCTATCCTACTCTTAAAAAAAGAGGACGATCCCCTGTTAAAATGGGATTGGACTATTACATCCATCACCGGGTCCGTCCCATAGAAAGAAATCACTATGTTTATGATTACCAGCTGATAAGGAAAGACAGAGCTATTGACGAGAGAAGGATTTTTCTCAAAGAAGACGGCGAAAAAATTCATAAAGAAAACGCTCCTCTAAAAACCAAAAGATTCACTTATAAACATGTTATTTTTGGCCCCATCGGGCTATTAAGCCGCAAAGCCCAGCTCAATCACACCTATGAGGTCATCAGTGAAAAAAAATTTAAGGGAGAACAAGTGTTTGTAATAAGGGCGACTCCCAGAGACAAGCAGAAAGTCAAACATTTATACGGTGATATATGGGTCAGAAAAAAAGATTTTGCCATACTGAAAATCGAGTGGGATCAGCAGTCCTTAAAAAATTATGAGTGGATGAAACAAGAAGCTGAGAAACACCACGCTGACCCAAAAACTCTCCTTGTATCTGAATACAGCTACGAGCATAAAGGGATCCTTTTTCCCAGCAGCTACAGGATTCAAGAAATGTATTACTTCAAATGGAGTCCGGGCCGGTTTGTTAAATCCAAAACAGAAGTCATTTACAGGGATTATCGTTTTTTCACCGTGGAAACTGAGATCAAATAAAACCCAACTTTATTTTCCATTTTGCGATTTTTTTGTCAGCTAAGTGTTTTTCAGATGTTTTGTGGACTCAAAGGTTTATTTTTGTATAATAAGTTCCTATTTTGCTGATTTTAGGATAATGGACAACTTATGAAGTCGAATAAATCAATCCTCAAGTTCTTAATGATCTGTTTGTGTCTCTTTTCTTTCTCATGTCAATCTCTAATCAGTCAAGAGATTTTTATATTCAGGCAGCATAAAGACAAAAAACCCCTCTTTGAAGATAACAAACTCACTTTTCATGGGGAATTTTTTGGACAGCTTCAACTCCCCAGCACTTTCCCCAGCTACAACGATCTATCAGGGCCTGAAGACCGGTGGAACTTTGGATTCCGCAATCTGACTTTTTTTACTGAGAACACTTCTTTTCTCATCCAGCTTGTTACCCACGATGATGGCAGAAAAAGGACCAAATTTGACTGGCATTTCTCCCTGCGGTATCTTCCTGTGAAAAATTTCGTTCTCATATGGGGACATGACAGCAATCATGATTCGGATCACCGGAGCACTCTCAACGGGCATACTTATTATCTCAACCGGAATTATACGGGATTCGGCTTTCCCTTTACCCAAGGCTCTTTTTACATAGAGCCTTTTACCTGGATCCTTTTCCACACCAATCATAGAGGGCATCTGGACCTTTCAGGCGATGAGCTTATCCAGGAATATGGGATCAAGATGGGGATGTGGTTAGATGAAAGACTGGGGATAAGCGCCCAATTCATAGGCCAATCCGAAGCGCTTTTTTCTCTGGGTCAGGCTTTTTTAGGTGATGTCATCATCCGGATCGAGCTTATCGACAACCTTGAATTCTCTATGGGCGGGAGCTTCTGGATGGATATCCAGGAAAGCCGTTTAGGAAACAAGAATGCTTTTTATAAACTCTTCTGGGGCCTGGCTCTCCCCTTTTAAAAACAGGGACATAATATATTTTCACTCATTTCTTCCCCTATAAAAATCACCTGAAGGAAGAATCCAAACATCGTTGAAAAATCTTATGGATCATTATATATTGAAGGCAGTTCCATCAAAAATTAGAGAGCACGAGGAGGATGGCATGAAAAAATACATATGTCTTTTGGCTGCCCTTATGATCTTTATTGGCTGCAGCGGAAAGAAAGAAAAATCCAATCTGATCCAGCCTGATAAATGGTACTCTGTCCATCCAAGGCCTATCTACAGCAGCCTGGAGAAAGTAGGGACTTTTCAGGAATGGTTTGATGTCTACAAACTCACAGAAGACACCTTTGCCATCTATGAACCCAACCAATTTGAAGAAGCCATCAGCTATCTGGCTATAGGCAAAAACAAAGCAGCTCTTATAGACACAGGCACAGGCATCGGCAATATAAAAGCGGTCACAGAAAAACTCACAAACCTTCCTGTGACTGTGGTTCTCACCCACGAGCATTATGATCATGTGGCCGGAGCCTATCGTTTTGATAAGATCATCATGTACGACAATGAAAAAGCCCTCCAGGTTCTAAAAAAAGGGCGCGATAACGCCTCACTCCAGCCCTACATCACAGAGGACTATCTGTGGAAGCCTCTTCCTAAGAATTTTGATCCTGAAACCTGGGTCATCCCTTCCATGAAACCCACCCAACTGGTTGAAGACGGAGATATCATAGATCTGGGCGAAAAGACCCTTGAAGTGATCTACACCCCCGGACACAGCCCTGGACAGATGTGCCTTTTAGATAAAAAAAACCGCATCCTTTTCACCGGAGATCATTTTTTTCCCGGCCCCCTCTACGCTTATCCCCAGGATGTGAATATCGATGATTATCGAGCCTCCAACCAAAAGCTGGTTCAAAGACTCGACGAATACGATTATTTATGTTCGGGCCACAACAGTCCCTGGGTAAAGAGCGATGTTCTGCCCAGAGTCAGTGAAGCCTTTGATGCAATCTTTTCAGGAAAAGGAGAGTATTCCGAAGACAACGGGTTGAGGCGTTACTATTTTGACGGATTTGATATTTTGATCAGAGAAGACATGCTGTAAAAATTGGGTAAATAAATAAACCGTACCCAATTTTTAGCCCAATTTTTAGCCTAAAAGAGCGTGGGCTGTGGCTATTTTGTCCGGTATGCTTAAGTTTAGAGGACAGTGGGAAATGCAGGTTTGGCATTGAATACACGCATCTCCTTTGCGGTCCAGTTTGGCGTAAAGCTTTCTGGCTTTTTCCCAATCATGATCGTCCATAGCATAACGCTCGAACCGAAGGATCTCAGCAATGGGGATGCGCTGGGGACAATGGGGCTGACATTCGGTGCACAATCGGCAGGCTGTCTTATCAGCTTGAGCGGTCATCATCTGAATGGCTTGAGCGTC
>DASRVI010000104.1:0-2261 GCA_035655135.1 Acidobacteriota bacterium
ACAGAATAAACAAAAAAAGCTATACAGTGCTAACCATAGAGGATGAAAAATATCCTCAATACTTAAGAGAAATTTTTGATCCCCCTTACGTCCTTTATTGTGTAGGGAATTTAGATGTGCTCAGAGACCCTGCGGTTTCCATTGTGGGAGCGCGAAGGTCCTCGCCTTATGGAAGAGCGGTGGCTGAGAAGCTGGCTTTTGAGTTAGCTTCCCGAGGCCTTGTCATAGTGAGCGGTATGGCAAGTGGGATTGATTCCATGGCTCATTGGGGTGCATTAAAAGGAGGCCGAACAGTGGCCGTATTAGGCTCTGGACTTGATAATATTTATCCAAGAGAAAACAGAAAACTTTTTAATAAGATAAAGGAATCCGGTGCTGTGATAACTGAATACCCTTTAGGATCAAAGCCTCTTGGCTTTCATTTTCCATTAAGGAACAGGATCATCAGCGGTTTGTCTATGGCTGTGGTTGTGGCGGAAGCAGCAGAAAGAAGCGGATCGCTCATATCAGCAAGGCTTGCACTGGAACAGAACAGGGAAGTGATGGCGGTTCCAGGGAACATCACATCAAAATTGAGTAAAGGAACCAATTGGTTGATAAAAAACGGAGCAAAATTGGTAGGGGGATGGGAAGACATCGTTGATGAGCTGCCACCTTATGTGAGAGAAAATCTGATTGAAGTGCCTTTAGAAAGACCGAAAGAGAGTGTTTCATTGAATGCTAGGGAAAAAGAGATCATCAAACATCTGAGCATAGATTCTCTGACCCACATAGATGTCCTGGCAAAAAAAGCTGATTTAAGCATATCAGAGCTTTTATCTGTTCTTTTAAAGTTGGAACTTAAAGGTGTGGTTGTTCAGAGTCCCGGAAAATTTTTTCAAAGGAAATGGTGATGGATAAAAAATTAGTCATTGTAGAATCTCCAGCAAAAGCAAAAACTGTAAACCGCTATCTAGGCTCCACTTATTCAGTCAAAGCTTCCTTAGGTCATATTCGAGATCTTCCTGAAAATAGATTGGGGGTTGATATTGAAAATGATTTTAAACCCGAATACAAAATAATCCCAGGAAAGAAGAAAGTCGTGTCACATCTACAAAATGAAGCTCACAAGAGTGATTCTGTTTTACTAGCGGCTGATCCAGATAGGGAAGGAGAAGCTATTTGCTGGCATCTATCAGAAGTGCTGAAAGATTACAATTCTAATATCCACCGTGTTTTGTTGCATGAGATAACAAAAAAAGCAGTGGAGGATGCTTTTGAAAAGGTCCTGTCTTTGGACGAGAATAAAATTAAGGCCCAGCAGGCAAGAAGGATTTTGGATAGGCTTGTGGGCTACCGGATAAGTCCTCTTCTGTGGAAGAAGATAGGAAAAGGTTTGAGTGCGGGGAGAGTTCAGTCTATCGCTCTTCGTTTGATATGCGAGAGAGAAAAAGAGATCAATGATTTTGTCCCTAACGAATTTTGGAATATCGAGGCTAGCCTTAGAGCTTCCTCTCCTCCTGTATTTACGGCAGGCCTGGTAAAAATAAAAGGAAAAAAAGCAAAAATAAGAGATGGAGAAACAGCAAAAAAGATAATAACCGAGTTGGAAAAGAGCTCCTTCATCCTGGAAGATTTAAAAGTAAAGTTAAAAAGAAAAAATCCCTATCCTCCTTATATAACAAGCACTCTCCAGCAGGACAGTTTTCGTATCAATAAGTTTCCTGTGAAAAAAACCATGATGGTCGCTCAAAAGCTTTATGAGGGCTTGGAAATAGGGGGAAGAGGATTGGTCGGCCTTATTACTTATATGAGAACTGATTCTGTCCGAATCTCAGAAGTTGCCATTAAAGAAGGAAGGAAATATATAGAAAAAAAATATTCCAAAGATTATCTGTCAAAGACTCCCAAGAGGTTTAAAAACAAGAAAAAAGCCCAAGATGCTCATGAGGCTATACGGCCTACTTCTTTTGACCTCCCTCCGGAAAAAGTAAAGCCTTATTTAAACAGAGATCAGTTCAAAGTGTATTCAATGATTTGGAACCGATTTATTGCTTCCCAAATGAAACCCGCTGAATTTGAAGAAACTGTTTTTGAGATAAAAGCAGGAAATTATCATTTTCGGGCTAAAGGCTCAGTCATGAAATTCAAAGGATTTCTTGCTGCCTATCCAAATGTAAAAGAAAAGAATGAAAGGCTTCCGTCAGCCAAAAAGGGGGAAATTTTAGAGCTGAAGAAGCTTAACAGTGAACAGAAGTTTACCCAGCCTCCTCCCCGTTATT
>DASRVI010000105.1:0-2716 GCA_035655135.1 Acidobacteriota bacterium
ATTTTTTCAATAAATCAGTAATAAAGCGGCTTCTTGTTAATAATCTTGCCAATAGAGGATTTATTTTTAGGAGTTTTGTGTTGTTTTGTTTTTTTGAGATTTCTTTAAGTCTTCGGCTGGGAATGACTTCTTTTCCTTTGCCTTTTTTAAACCTTAAATAACCATATTTTTCCAAAAGGTTGTTAAGTCCTATAACTCCTTTATATGTATTGAATCCATGGTCAGACATAATAAATAAAGTCGTATTGTTGTCACGATTTTCTAAAAACCATCCAATGTAGGAATCAAGCTCTTTATAAAAGTCAATTATTATCTGGTTTTTTTCCTTAGAATTTTTGACCATATCTGAGTAAAACTTATGCTGAATCCAGTCCGTACCTCCAAAAAGGATAAAGAATAGATTCCAATCTTTGGCAAAAAGTTTTTTAGCAATTTCGAATTTTGTTTTTTCTAAATCGGATATATCTTCTATAAACTTTTTTTTGTTGAATTTCACATAGAAAATTGGATCGGGGACTATCCTATATTTATCCAGCTCTGGAATCTCTTTTTTTAACTCCCTCGGAAAAACAAATTCATCTCCTTGAGTGAGTAAGCTTGTAATAGTGATATTATCAGTTTTAGGAGGATAACTTAAAGGCAAGTTAATCAAAATGCTTTTCATTCCATATTCTTTCAGTATTTCATAAACAGTAGGAGCTTTTATGTTTTTAGATGTTACAGGCCGGATCTCATGAGTTTTTTCATCTTTGTATAGAAAGTCATAAATCCCATGTTTACCCGGATTACATCCAGTAGCAAAGGAGGTCCATGCAGGGGCAGTAACAGGAGGGATAGAAGATTTGAGAGAGCCAGATAATCCTTTTTCTCGTATTTTCTTAAGATGAGGGAATTCATCTTCCCATTTATCAAAAAATATTTCTGGGGAAGCCCCATCCAATCCAATGACAATGACCTTTTGACTGGTTTTCATTTGTTATGTTGACTCCATAGCCGTAAGAATGGAATTCGGGTTTGATAGTCGAAATTTCAGGGATGATGTCTGATAGTAGATAGAAACCATTGAAATTGTCCTATCCAATTATAGTACCCCTCAACCTTCATGGCAAAACTTTTTTGGGTTTCCTGGTTGTAGATGGGGATTCTTTTGAGCAAAGTTTTATCTGTCCATTGAGAATTTGCTCCGTATATGCTGGTGACAGCCAGCTTAAAGCCGGCTCTTGAACGCTTAGAACATGATAGTTATTTTCATACAGAAATTCCATCTGAGAACGAAATTTCTTAAGACTTAAGGTAAAGTGGTGACTTTTCTTTCCTAAACGGTGTTTGGAGACACTATGATATAGGAGAAAAGTATTCCTTGATTTAGGTTTGGGAAATAGCCAATTCGGAAGAAGCTTCAAATAACGTAAGTAGGGATTTAAAAAATTTTCTATATTATGAATTGAATATATATCCATAGCCTTATAAAGGAACCCATTCTCTAGAGAAATCGATTATAGAGTATATTATTTATCAAATCAAGATTTGAATATGATACATAGTAAATAATACTAGAATCTGAAATTATATAATTTTGCTAAAAAGTTGCTTTTATGATTTTATTTATCTTGTACTGGATAAAGAACTTTACTTTCAATGATCCTCTTTTTGAAGAAGTCAGAACTCCAGAGTAATTTTATATCTGCATGTCTTTGGTTGAAAAAGTATTCCAGTTTAATTTTATGGAAGCCTTTTTCCAAATAAGTACGGCATGAGTTATTCAAGGTTCTTGTCTGGGAGGTCCAGGTGTTGAGAGTCATTTTATCATCCAGATAAAATCTAATCCCTTCATCACTCAAAATATAGAAGGTATAATGACCGCTCTTATCAATTTTGGTTTTCCCTTCCCAGCGAACAGAAAAAGCCCCTTTTATTTTTTTGTGGGGTTTGAAGCGTCCCCATATAAAATCAATGTTTTTGTCAATTTTTTCCACGGCAGGAGGTTCTTCCAGATGTGTATTGTTGTAGTAAGTAGCCAGAAGACCATGTTTTTCCCCCAATTTGTTTAATCCTTGATTGATGAGATAAGAAACAATCAATAAGGACCCCATAGCAATACCGCTGATCAAGAATATTTTTTTAATTCTTTGTCTAATGATTCTCTCTCTTGGAGTTGATAGTTGAGCTTTTAAGAATTTTCTTGTTTTATTCAAGAAATTTTCTGTTTCTTGGAAAATATTCTTGATGTTATCTTTGTCACACTCCACTTCCGTTTCATTGATATACTTTTTGTTTAAATCATTTAATGAATAAAATAGATTTATGGTGTTTTTATGCCAAATTTTTTCCTCTATCAATTCCTTTTCCAGTGATTGGAGGTTTTTTTGAACGTCTTGAGCCGGCATATTTTTCAATTGAAGAAGAACTTGAAGAATTTCATCTACTGATTTAAATAAAACGGGAATAGCATCCACATACACTTCTCTCTCTAAAATCAAAGAGGCGGTTCCTAACCTCTCTTCTGCTGTTTTTAAATGATGAAAAAGGATTTGTCTTGATTGTTTGGTTTTTTCTTTGTTCATTTTTTCATCAACCTTTATCTGTTTTCCTTGATTTTTATGTATTCTTGATCAAAAGTTGGAGATTGAATTTCAAAAACATATAAATCTTGTTTATATTCTAATATTTCGCCGTAAAGATCACTCCCTAAAACTGGCTTCCCAACATAATTCAT
>DASRVI010000106.1:0-4020 GCA_035655135.1 Acidobacteriota bacterium
ATACAGCCCCTTCATCATCCCAGGCGAATAGGGTGTTTTTTTCATTCCAGGAGAGGTCCAAACGCTTGTCAGTCCTTTTTATCAAAACATCGGGTTCAGCTTCCTTCTGAAGGTCCAATTTGAACAGCTCATACTCTCTTCCCCCTTCTCTGTAGTAATTCTCTCCGTATTCAGTCTTTATCGGATGCATCTGCACATAGGTCAGAAAAGAGTCATCCTTGGCGATACGCACATCAAAATACCGGTTTTCCGGCAGGATCTCCTCCACTTCCCCGTTCCCAATGTTCACCAAAGCTATGACTTGGAGAGAGGATCGATCTCGGATGGCATCCCATTTGAGGAACGATTCTCTTGAATCATAGACAATAATGGGACCTTTGGTCGCTTTTTTAAACATACTAAGAGATTTTTCTTTCCATCCTTTCTCTCTCAGTGCAAGGATCATTTTTTGATTATCATTAGTCCAAACGAGGAAAGAATTGGAGGCGATCTCTTTATCTGTTTTAATACGGCTCTCTTTTGTTTTCTTTGCTGTTCCGTCGTATATTTGGAGAAAAAATCGGTCTCCCTTTCTTAAAAAAAAGGCCAGCTTCTTTCCATCAGGGGACCAGGACATGGAGTGAAGTTCTTGTTGGTTTTCAAAGAGATGAAAAATTTTGTTTTCTTCTGTATCTATGATCACAGCATCAACAGGTCTTGGTGTGATGTATGTGGGATCCCCAAATCGTCTGTGGTCGATTCCTAATCGGCTGTCGCTTGTGCTGATAGTTGCCGCTATGTAGCGGCCGTCTTCGGTAATGCTTTGGACTCTGAGTGATTTGATGTGAAGAGAATCCTCAATGGTGAAAGCCGATTTGTCAGTTGTTCCGGACAGGCTGGTTCCTGCCACTAACAAGACCATAAGAATATACAAGCTCTTTAAAAGTTTTGGTGTTTTGTATTGAATCATAAAGAACCTCCTTGGATAATGGATAGGTCACATGATGCTGCCGTGCACTTCCACTTTTTATTTTTAAATTTCAGTTATTCTTTTTTGAACAGGTCGATCTGACCCTGGGATATTTTTTTGATGATTTTTTTGAGCTCTGGGTAGGTTTGAACCAGTTCTTTGGGAACATCCAGCTTTTCATGGGTCAGCTTATTTTTTATCTGTATGGCATTGGTGAGAGCTTGGCCCCTGTAATGATTATTGGTCACAATAAATGTTTTCTTGGATTTTCCTCCCAATTTTTTTATGCGGGAAATCCATTCTGAAAGCTCCTTGTCAGAGTAAAGGTAGTCGTACCGCTCATCCCGGCCTCCCTTTTGATTGAACCAGTTTTTATAGTTTCTGCCGTGGAGCCTCACATAGTTGAAGTCAGGATTTGTTGCATAAGAGGTGGGTTTGATGGAGGACCGGAATATTGGCTGGTCGATGTTGCAGAAAGCCACTTTATTATCGGACAGAAATTTTAAAAAATCAGGATGGTCCCATGAGCTGTGTCTCACTTCCAGAGCAAGGGGCATTCCTGAAAACATTTGGAACAGCTGTGCCAGATAATTCATGCTTTTTTTGTTCCTATGAAAGGACCAGGGAAACTGGATGAGCACAGCTCCAAGGCGGTTGTTCGCCCGGAGTGGTTCAATGCCGAATTTGAATTCATCCGCTTGATTTGGCGATGGGTTTCTTTTTTGATGGGTGAAGTCTTGATGGAGCTTGACAGCAAATAAAAAGTTGGGATTTTGTTCTGCTTTTTTTATCCAGGACAGAGCAAAGTTAAACACTGGCATTCGATAGAAAGTGCTGTTGATTTCCATAAAGTCAATATACTGAGATAAAAATCTCAGGGCATGAAAACCGGGTGGTTTTTTCTTTGGATAGGCGATTCCTTCCCAGTCTTTATAACTCCATCCTGCTGTGCCTACATGATATTGAGCCATGTTCATTCCATAATACCAAAAAAGCCAAGATCAGTTCTAATCTTTTTCATTAAAATAAGAGGAGGGCTGATTGAAAATAAACCGGGTTTATGTTATAAATATCGTCTTAGATTTTTATGGGTGAAGGAAGGGCGGATGAAGTCCATAAAGAGATGCGGGGGAAGATAAAATCCACACAAAAAGGGTTTAAACTTGCAGTTTAGGAGATGCTAAAATGGCAGACAATCTGTATGTGACCTCAACAGAAAGAAAGAGCGGCAAATCAGTCATTTCTCTTGGGTTGACTGAGATGTTGGTAAGAAATGTGGATAAAGTGGCTTTTTTCCGACCCCTTATTTATGTGGATTCTGACCGAAAAGAAAAAGACAAAGATATAAATTTGATTTCAGGGTATTACAATCTGGATATCCCTTATGATAAGATGTATGGATTTTCCACAGAAGAAGCCAATGAAATGCTTTCTCAGGGAAAATACGATGAGCTGATAGAAAAAATTGTGGAAAAGTATAAATATTTGGAAAACAACTATGATTTCGTTCTGTGTGAGGGAACTGATTTTGAAGGATCTACTTCTGCTTTTGAATTTGATATCAATGCCGACATTGCTAATAATCTGGGATGTCCAGTGGTTCTCTCAGCCAATGCCCACAATAGAAGTGAAGATGAAGTTCTCAGGTCTGTGGAAACATCTTTGGAATCCCTTAATGAAAAGCACTGCAAGGTAGTCGCCATCATTGTCAATAGAGCGGAGAGAGGTGAAGAGATCGTATCCAGATTAAAGGAAAACCATCTAGTTAAAGATAGTCTGGTATTCAGTATTCCGAATGTTCGGGCTCTTCAGTATCCAACGGTGGGAGAAGTAGCCAAGGAATTAAAAGCAAGGGTAGTTTCAGGACAAGTGAAACTGAACCGCCATGTGGAGGGATTCGGAGTGGCGGCCATGCAGCTGTGGAATGTTCTGACTAGAGTCTCTAATGGAGAAGTTGTGATCACTCCCGGAGATAGGGCTGATGTCATTGTTGGCTGTTTGTCCGCACTCTCTTCTTCTTATATGCCCAGCATAGCCGGACTTATTCTGACTGGAGGATTGATTCCTCAGGAACCGATTTTAAAGTTGATTGAAGGATATGAAGAGAAAATTCCTATTTTGAGTGTCAAAGAAAATACTTTTGAAACAGCTCGAATGGCTGACAGCATCTCTGCGGTCATTGATCCAGACGACACTATAAAAGTTGCTCAAGCTCTTGAAGCCTTTGAAAAAAATGTCAGACTATCAGAATTAAGAGAAAAGGTCGTCAAGGCGGAGGTGTCCATTGTGACTCCAAAGATGTTTGAATACAGGCTTATTCAGAGGGCTCAGAGCCAAAAACAGCATATTGTTTTACCGGAAGGAGAAGATGAGAGAATACTGCAGGCTGCTGAGATACTGTCAAGGCGGGAAGTTGTGAACTTGACTCTATTTGGAGATCAAAAAATTATCCAAGACAAGATAACTAAATTGGGTCTCAAGCTTGATAAGGTTAACTTCATGGAGGTCCCTGATAATGATAAATTTGAGAAGTATTCAAAGACCTATTTTGATTTGAGAAAACACAAAGGCATAGGAATAGATAATGCCCGGGATAACATGAGTGAACTCAGTTATTTTGGAACCATGATGGTCTATAAAGGAGATGCGGATGGAATGGTAAGCGGAGCCACACACACCACTCGAAACACTCTGCGTCCTGCGTTTGAATTCATAAAAACAAAAAAAGGATTTTCCATAATATCCAGCGTATTCTTTATGTGCCTTCCTGACAGGGTGTTGGTTTACGGAGACTGCGCTGTGAATCCTGATCCTGATGCTGACCAACTTGCTGAAATCGCCATAGCATCGGCTCAAACAGCCATGACCTTTGACATTCACCCCATTGTGGCCATGCTTTCCTATTCCACAGGAGATTCTGGAGCAGGGAAAGATGTAGAGAAGGTCAAACAAGCCACGGAAAAGGCAAGAAATCTCGCAAATAAATATTCCATGGACTTAAAGATCGAGGGCCCCATTCAATATGATGCAGCTATTGACCCAGGAGTGGCTCAAACAAAACTTCCGGGAAG
>DASRVI010000107.1:0-3241 GCA_035655135.1 Acidobacteriota bacterium
CTGATCGAATTCAGAAAGCTTGTCCACAATATCCATACACATCTGTGGAGAAATGATTTCCTCTGTGGGAACGATTGAATCATCTGAGATGTTTTTTTTGTTACGACCTTTTTTTTCTGACTCAGGGAAAGAGACAGGGAGACTTTCTTCCTTAGACAGGTCTTTATGTTTGATTTTTAGAGTTAAATTCTGGAGACGGGGAAAATTAAACGGAGAGGGAATGATTCCTTGGTCATAAAGCTCTCTCAATGAATGAATGATTTCAATGAGTTCAACATAGGTTTCCTCTTTTTCAAACTCAGCTTCCAGAACAAGATTTTCAATCATGTTTTTCTCAGAATTATAGATGAGAACAGGAGTGATTATTTTATTTGCTTCCATGGGATCGAATTTGATTTTCTCATTGGTTTCATTTCCCGACTGATCGATCCACCTCAAAGCCATCATTGGAGATTTTGCGAATCTGTCTTCAAAGGTGATTTTTACTTTGTTTTCTGGTCCTTCTGTCGAAGGATGGACTATGGGGAGAATGTTTCCCGGGGCTGAGTAGCGGGATGAGTCTTCAGGAAAATCAGACTCTTCTGTTTGGATATCTGTGATTCCTCTTAGGAAATCGAGAGTATCAAAGTAAATCTCATCATGAATGGCTTCCAGACTGCTTATGATTTCTTCATCCAAACCGAGTCTATAATCAGGTTCGCTCATCCAGAGCTCTATCAACAATCGTTTAAAGTAAGGCTGTTTTTTAAACTGGGGTTTGTTATCTGTTTTTTTTAAGATATGATCATAGACAGAAGGAAGCACTTCGTCCTGATAAAAATCCCAAAATTTTTCTAAATCAGTGGATATCGTTTTTTCAAAAATGACTTTTTGTTTTTCTTTGATTTGAAGCCATCCTGTGGTTCGGACCACCTCTCCCCATTCGGGAAGAACGTTCAGATAGCTGGCTTGTTTTATATGGGGAGAGAAATGATCTTTAAAAATTTCCTGATCCTTTTCATCATAAGTGGTGATTTCATAAATCGGCTTTTCATCCTCATTCATTTCAAAGATGATTTGATCCACAGGGATCCCTGTTTCTCTGGAAATGATATCGTCAATGGGATACAGTTCTTGAAGCCATCGGTAAGGATCTGAGTAAAATCTTTTGGATTTTTTGAAGTCCTCTTGAAATTTAGAGAATTTGATGACCATGTGATCTACGTTTTTGGATTTAAGAGAAGGGATGACTTTTTCTTTCAACCAAAAGAAACCCTGTTTGTAGGAAGATAAAATATCTATCTGAAAGTCATTGATTTCGTTCTTCTCCAAGACCTCTTGAATTCTTTTTGTTAAATTTTTTCTGCTCTCTGGAGATTCGCTGACTCCGACATTGATATGGAGAGGTTCTCCGCTCCATTGATGGCTGCTTATGAAATCTTGAATGAGACGGCAGGCTTCATCCACTTCCCAGCTAAAGGATTTTTCTTTTTGGAAAATGGTTTGGCTGTCATCTAGAGAATAGGATTTTATCTCTATTTTTTGGATGTCTAATTCATTTTGGATCAATCGATTTATATATTCCTCAAAAGCTTTATTTTTTTGAGGCAAATAAAAGTCAATGGAGAATGATTCTATTTTTTTATGGGCTAATTTTTTGGTAGTGTTTTTCAGTTTATAGAGAAAATAGCCTTGGGCACTCCCCTTTTCTCCCTTGAGGAATTTCTCAAGGGAAGGAGGGATTTCCTGTAGTTTTGGATTTCCGGTTTTGTACTTATCAAAATAAGGAAATGTCAGGCTCAAGTATTCCACCATTTTCCCTAAACTTTTTTCATCTGATCCAGTCATGACTACGGCTGTGGATTTGTTAAATGCCTGGGGCACGATTTGAAGGCAAGCCGTACCTGGATTTAAATCAGGCTCCTTGAGTTTGCCTGTTTTAACTAGTTCTTTATAGAGGATATTATCTTGTCCTATGATGATGGGATTTCGGAGTTTTTTAGGCTCCTCAATTTCTGAATCCAGATAGGTCAAAGGAAAGGAGGCCCCAGCTGTATGAAGAGTCAATCTTGAGGCAAAGGAAGTGATTTCTCTCGAGCTGCAGTCCTCAGGAATGATGAGTGAGGTGTGGATGTCATCCGGAATCCTGTCTTGGTTTCCATCTGAGTAAATCCCTTTGAGAGAGAGCATATCGAGAAGGTCAAAATCGTTTTTGGGAACTTTGGTCTGTACAGGCGATTTGTAAGATGGGGTTAGGATCCGTTTAGGATAACCCACCCGGGGGAGCTCTAAGCTATATGAATTGGATGGCGATTCAATATTAAGGATGAGTTCAGCGCAACCCGGATAGGAAAGCATTTCTGTTTCCCGTCCTCTTTTATGATTCACAGCCAAATTTTTTAAAGCCTCATAAGCCTGTTTGGTATCATTTTTATCCTCAAACATGAGGTTTACTTTGAGTTTTTTGATCTGGCCCTGGTTGAATTCGAGTCGGTTGATGGTTTCATAAGAGGACTTTATATCTTCAAATTCGTAATGAGCTGAAGTAATTTTGATTTGGGGGGAATCTATTTCCTGGGATTTCAAATAGGATCTGATATCTTTTTCCACTTTGGAATAAGTAGCTCCCTGTTCTCTTCCCCATATATCCCAGAGATAAGGCCATCTCAGGAAAAAAGCCCGGCTGGTTTTGAGCAGATTTTCCTTAGATCCGGAGGCCACCACCAGGACTGGTTTTTGGCCTGATCGAGTCATCAAGACCAAACCCTGATGAGAAGGGATCTCATCAGGTATTTTATGGAGAGCCGGATATATTTTTTTCAACCATGAGAGGTCATGGGTTAGGATGATAAGCAGGGGGCTGTTTTTGTTTTCAAAATCAGTGGAAGGACTCTCAGAAAGGAGGCCCATATCCACAACCAGGCTTTCCATATTGGCTCGGGCTGCAATATCAGCAGCAGAAATGATTTCATAGGTAGAGGCATTCTCAGGAATGAGGATAGAAAGTCCGATATAATCTGAAAGCCTGTCACCGTCTTTATCCTGAAGTCCCTTGCCCGGAGCAAACACATCGGAAAGACTGTGGATATCACTCCCAAAGCCAGAGGAAAATAAGACTGCCAGACAGATAACCCCTAATATTTTTTTTCTCATTTTTCATCCTCCATAAGGTAAGTTTAATGTTTCAGCCAAAAATTTTAAAGCTACGTTGTAAAAAAAAAGCATTTTCCAGGAGTTCCCCCAAAAATTAGCCTAAACAAGG
>DASRVI010000108.1:0-3068 GCA_035655135.1 Acidobacteriota bacterium
TATTCTTGTTATGACTTTTATTTTATGCATACATATTTTACCTTTCAGGCGAGCCGAGATGACTACTGAGGGTAAGGGCAAGGGATTCGTCACCCGCTCGATTCCCCAGCGTGGAATCTCCCTCCCGGTTCGGGCTTCGCTCTCCTCTAAAGAGGAACCATGCCCGCTCCGCCCTCACAGGGGATTCCTCATCCCATGCCATTCCCCTCAGTAGTCATCTCGGCTGGTTAATAACCTGATAATAATTCTTTACCAGTTTTTTTATGAGTTAAATTGTTGATATAATATTCCATAAGCATTATTATCAATAAGATGTATAAAACTATTTTGCCTTTAAATTATTAGGGGAGGTCTGAATGAAAATTGCCCTTGCCTCAGACCATGCGGGTTATGATTTAAAACAGGATGTCATAAAGTATTTGCAGGAAGAAGACGTAGAGATTAAAGACTTTGGATGTTATTCAAAGCAGAGCGTCAATTATGCTGATTTTGCAGAAAAAGCCGTGAAGCAGGTTGTTTCTAAAAAGTTTGACCGGGCTGTACTTATTTGCGGTACAGGGATAGGCATGTCTATGGTGGCGAATAAATTCAAGGGAATTAGAGCCACTTTGTGTTGTGATGAATACATGGCAGAGATGAGCCGGCTGCACAACAATTCAAACTGCCTCACTTTAGGAGGCAGGATACTTCCTGCAGATGAGGCTGTTTATATCGTTCAAGCTTGGCTCAAAACAGAGTTTGAAGGGGGTCGTCATCAAACGAGGCTTAATAAAATATCTGAGATAGAGAGAATCAATTTTAAATAAGTTAGAAGGAGACCTAATATGTCATCATTATTTGAAAAAGCAGAACAATTATCCAAAAGGGTTGAACTGAATAACAGATGGAGGCAGAGGGAATGTTTTAATTTGATTCCTTCTGAATCAACCCCATCTATTTTGGTAAAGATGTGTGAGATATCCGATTTCTCAGGACGCTACGCAGAGCATAAAACCATGAAAGGGAGGGAAGTCTATTTTTATCAGGGAATCGATGATATCAAAGAAGTGGAAGAACAGGCAATTGAAGAACTTAAAAAGTTTTTTAACTGCGAGAATGTTGAATTAAGACCTATCAGTGGCCAAATGGCCAATGAAGTGGTATTCAAAGCCATGGTGCGTTTTATAAACAGAGGGAGGCCAGAAGGACAGCCCCGCAGAAAGATGAGGCTGGTGATGAATAATGAATTGAATATGGGAGGACATCTCAGTTCACAGCCTTTTGGCGCTCTTTTCAATTATGTTAAGGAAGACCCAGAGACAGGAAAAGAAAAAGTGATTAATTTTCCTGTGCAGAAAGATAATCCCTATAAGCCGGATACAGAAAAGCTGAAAGATATTCTTCAGGAAAACAAACCTGAGCTGATGGTCTTTGGAAAGAGTATGTTTATTTATCCTGAGCCCATTGAGTTTGTATCGAATCTGGTCCAAGACTGGGACAATCCACCGGTCATCATGTTTGATATGGCCCACGTGTTGGGCTTGTATGGAGCCTTCCAGGAGCCTTTAAAGGAAGGAGCCCATGTGGTGACTGGCAGCACGCACAAGACCTTTTTCGGTCCCCAAAGAGGATTGGTGGCGGGGAACTTTCCTAAAGGCTCTCCCCTGCGTAAGTTGTGGATCGATATTAAGGGAAGAGCTTTTCCAGGCTCGACCAGCAATCATCATCTTGGAACCTTGGTGGGACTGTTGATGTCTGCTTATGAGATGAATGAGTTTAAGGAAGAATACCAGCGCCGTGTCCGGGCTAATGCCAAAAGTTTTGCCCGTTATCTAAAAGATAAGGGTATTGATGTTGAAGGTGATGAATCCGATGGATTTACAGAAACTCATCAGGTTCTCATGAGAATAAAAAAATACGGAAACGGTATGGATATAGCCCGGCGTCTTGAAGAAAATAATATTATTGTTAATTACCAGGCTCTCCCTGATGACAAGACTTTTCTCGAGCCCAGCGGCATAAGAATGGGAGTCCAGGAAATGACCCGGTTTGGCATGGAGGAAAAAGATTTTGATGTATTGTCAGGATACATTTCAGATGTAGTGATCCATAATAAAAATGTTAAAGAGGAAGTGAAAAAATATAGGGAAAATTTTTTAAACATGAAATACTGCCTGGAACCAAAAAAAGCAGTGCCGCTGGCATCTAAAATCTTGAGCAGTATATTCCATTATCCGGATTTCGCAGAATCCTTTGCCAAATATATAAAATAAGGGCGAGAAAAGTTTAAAGCGAGAAAGGCGAGACGAGAAAATCAGAGAATGGAAATAAAAAGGAGAAAACAATGAAGGTATTGGTGGTAGGCTCAGGAGGGAGAGAGCATGCTCTTGCCTGGAAAACATCCCAGAGCTCAAAGGTTAAGAAGATTTTTTGTGCATCAGGAAATGCAGGAACGGAAAATATTGCTGAAAACGTACCTATTTCTCCCAATGATATCAAAGGACTCAAAGAATTTGCCTCTAAAGAAAAGATTGATTTGACTGTGGTTGGTCCAGAAGAACCTCTGACACGAGGCATTGTGGATGAGTTTGAACAAAAGGGGCTTAAAATTTTTGGCCCATATAAAATTGCCGCTGAAATCGAGGAAAGCAAAATATTTGCCAAGCAGTTCATGGAAAGGCATAAGATTCCAACCGGGAGATATAAAGTAGCATCCACAGCTGAGGAAGCCAGAAGAATTATATCAGCAGGAACATTTCCCTATCCTGTTGTTATAAAAGCGGATGGTCTGGCTGCCGGAAAAGGAGTGATGATCTGCCGTAATGAGGTCAAAGCTGAAGAAGCCATAAAAACGATTATGGTGGATAAGAAATTTGGAGAGGCGGGAAATAAAGTTTTGATTGAAGAATTCCTCAGAGGCAAGGAAGCGTCCTTCATTGTCATTTCTGACGGAGTGAAGATAGTTCCTTTTGTCACTACCATGGATCACAAACCTGTATTTGATGGAGACAGAGGACCCAATACAGGAGGAATGGGAGCTATTTCACCCTCTCCATTTATTGACAGGAAATTATTCAATGAAATAGTCA
>DASRVI010000109.1:0-2705 GCA_035655135.1 Acidobacteriota bacterium
TGGGAGCCAGCTCACAAACATATGTTGTTTGCACAGGTTCCAAAGCACCTTTGTGGGCCCCATAAAAAATAAATCCTGCTGCAACCCAGACAGTGCTTTTTCCCAGAATAAAGCAGACTAAAACCAGCGCCCAAAGAAAAAAAGAAAAAAGAAGGACTGGTTTTCTCCCGATTCTGTCGGAAATTTTTCCCATGGGAATGGAAAAGAGTGAAGCAACCGCAGTGAAAACAAGATAAAGGACCGGAACAAAACCAGTCTTGAATCCAGCTTCCTTAGCGAAAATAAGCAGGAATGAATAGCTGAATGCACCTAAAGTAAAGACCGCACTTAAAATTAAAAATAATTTAAAATTTTTATTGAGTGCTTTTAAGGTTAAGCCTTTGTAAAGTTTTATTTTTTCTGTTTTTCTCTCTTTGATTAGAAAAAAGACCAGGCCGGCACTGATCAAAGAAGGAATGGCAGCTAAAGCAAAAAGCAGGCGGTAGCCAAAGAGGTTGAAAAAGGCAATACAGATGAGGATACCGCATACAGCGCCCAGATGATCCATAGCCCGAAGAAAACCAAAATTTTTTCCCCTGTCTTTGGCAGAAGAAATGTCGGCTACCAGAGCATCTCTTGGAGAACTTCGGATTTTTCCGCTTCTATCCAGAATGCGGAAAGGAATCAAATGCGTCCAAACCGATGAAGCCGCATAGCCTATGCGGGATAAGGCTCCACAAAGGTATCCTGTCCAGATGAATATTTTTCTTTTTTTAAGACGGTCGGAAAAATAGCCGGAAGCAAATTTGGAAATAGAGACCAGGGCTTCTCCCAGCCCATCCAGGAAACCGAGAGCAGCCATGTTGGCCTTTAATAATTGGGTGACGAAAAGGGGCCAGATGGGATAAATAATATCTGAACCCATGTCATTTAAAAATGATGCAGCAGCAAAAGTCCTGACAATTTTTCTGGATTTTTTTTTGTTTTTAGCCAAAATATTTTTCCTGACTTATTCACCTGAACTATTCATAAAAAAATGGCGATTAAGGCGAGCTGATCTTGCGGCATCTGCTTCGTTGCAGGGCATTCCTAAGTGAAAGACCTCAATTTCACAGGCACTCAGAAACTATTTGAGCGATATCTTTAGCCGCGATATCCTCAATATCTTTATCATCCAAAGCATCTTGAATCATGGTGAGGCAAAAAGGACAAGAAGTGGCAGCTATGGAGGCATGGGAGTCAATGACTTCCTGGGTTCTCATGTGATTGATTCTTTTACCAAGGGATTCCTCAGTCCACATCAGACCTCCACCCGCACCGCAGCAGAAGCTGTGTTCTTTGTTGTTCTTAAGCTCCGTTAACTTTTTCTCGCTTGTAAAGTTTAGAATTTCCCTTGGTTCCTTGATGATATTGTTGTGACGCCCCAGATAGCAGGAGTCATGATAAGTGAAAGCTTGGTTTGTTTTCTTCTTTATTTCCAGACGATTTTCTTTGATGAGATTGTTGATGAGCGGGACATGATGGATGACCTCTATTTTCTTGAAATGTTCGGCTGAGTCTTTTTCAATTTCCGGAACAATGTCCAAGAGCTTGGGATAATCATTTTTAAAGGTATTGAATCCATGGGGACAGAGAGTGATTATTTTCTTGACTCCATATTTTTTAAAGAGATTGATCATCTCAGCAGCCTGCATCTGGAAGAGGTATTCGTTTCCTAATCTTTTTGAGGAGTCGCCACAACATTTTTCTTCCGTACCCAAGATAGCAAAATCAATCTCTGCGTGGTTTAAGATTTTGACCAGAGCTTTAGTTATTTTTTTGCTTCGTTCGTCAAAGGAACCCGCACAGCCTACCCAGAGAAGGTATTCAGCATCTGGGTGCTCTTTGATTGATTTGACATCCAAGTCTTTGGCCCAATCCGCTCTTTCGGAAAAGCCGATCCCCCATGGATTGCTGTTGGTTTCCATATTCTTAAAAAAGGGGTTAAGTTCAGAAGGAAATTTGCTTTCCATAAGCACCTGTCCCTGTCTTAAACCCACTAATTTAGGAATGTGTTCTATTTCAACAGGGCACACATACATGCAGGCTCCGCAGGTGGTGCAGGTCCAAATTTCACCTTCTTCGACAGTTTTTTTCATCAAGGCATCTATTTCATCTCGCTTTTCAACGATATATTTTTTTCCATTATCAAGTAAATGTCTTTTTAAATTGAAAATGATCATTTTTGGGGAAAGCGGTTTTTCAGATGCAAAAGCAGGACACACATCCTGGCATCTTCCGCATTCCATGCAGGCAAAAAGATCTAATAGGTCTTTCCATGTATAGTCAGAAGCTTTTTCCACTCCGAATATTTCGGAATGTTCAATATCAATGGATTCTAGCGCTCCCAATGGTTCATCGTTTCTTACTAAAACATTAAATGATCCGGCAAACATGTGAAAATATTTTGAATAAGGGACATAGGCGATAAATCCGAATACAATAAGGATATGAAGCCACCAGGAAAAATTAAAGTGAAAGGAGATTGCTGAAGTAGATAGCCCTGAATCGCTGACTATTCGAGCTAAATGGGCTCCGATAAAAGAAAGCCTTTCTGTTCCTGGATGATGGGCAATGGAAAAAACTTCAAAATAAAGATAACTCAGAGTTACTACGGTCAAGAGTGCATAGATAACAGCTGAATCCATGGGAGTCGTATTGTAGGCTTCAGGTTTGATGATGAATCG
>DASRVI010000110.1:0-3706 GCA_035655135.1 Acidobacteriota bacterium
AAAGATTTAGGCTCTGTAGCGTTTACCGATGATATCTCCGCTTATCTTCCCAACAGTGATGAACAGAAAAAAAGGATTCCTCATATTCAGGAACTCAGAGAAAAGATGCAAAGCGCTTCCATAAAAAGGGGATTGGATAATGAAGATCTTTCAAAACTGGAGCAGGAAATTCTCCGGCTCGAAATGAATGTGATTGAGATTCAGGACATGGCTTTTTTAGGAGGTCAGGATAAAGTGGACCAGAAGTGCAAACAGATCGTGGGTGATCCTGAAAAACCGGATTCCAGAAACAGAATCCAGGAGCTGGCTCAGCTCCTCATACAGGACAGGGCTCTTCAGGGACTTATAGAATTCCAGCAGAATTTTGCTCCCTATTTTAAGGAAAATGTGCTCCGGATGAGCTCTACGGAACCCATTGAACTCAAGGACCTTCCGGAATCTGTTTTGGACCGCTACAGCAATGAATCCAGAGACAAGTTTCTGGTGACCATTTTTCCTGCAAGAAGCCCGTGGCAGAGTCCTGAAGCTCTCAACCACTTCACAGACGATTTGGAAAGAGTGACTAAAGAAGTTTCCGGTCTGCCCCCAGTTTTTAGAGCGGTGATCAAGATATTTGCCAGAGACGGAAGAAACGCAGTGCTTTTAACTCTGGGAATTGTGTTTCTGCTCCTGTATGCGGACTTTAAAAAACTTCGTCATGCGCTCATGGCAATGATTCCGCTTGCCTGCGGTGTTTTCTGGATGGTGGGGCTGATGCATCTTTTCGGAATGAAGCTGAATTTTATCAATGTGATCGGCCTTCCTTTGATCATTGGAATCGGCATAGATGATGGAGTCCATATCATGCACCGCTGGCGAAATGAAGGCAGCGGCCGGATCTACACGGTATTTTCCAGCACAGGAAAAGCCATCCTATTGACCACACTGACCACCATGTTTGCCTTTGGATCGCTGGTGTTTTCCATATTCCGCGGATGGGCTTCTTTCGGAGGAGCTTTAGCCATTGGTGTGGGCGCCTGTTTCCTCACTACTTTGCTCATACTTTCAGGAATCCTGGGCCTTATCGAACGCAAAAAACAGTAAAAAACAGTGCGCGGCAATCTATGTTTTATTTCATAGATTTATCAAATTCGTCCATGGCTTTTTTGACTTCCGGATCATCAGCGTACTGCATGGTTTTCATCATTACGCTTCCCATTTTCATCATCATCTCTGACATCTTTTTTCCTTCTTGGCCCAGTTCCGGAGGAGGAGAGGACATGTTGTTCAGCTCAGGATATTTTTCCTGGATTTTTTCCATTTTAGGTCTGAGTGCACTCATGGCTTTATTGTAATTGGTGAGTGCTGAAGCCACTTTTTTGGCGCTGTCTGCTTTGTCCATTTCAGAGACAAATTTTTCAGTCTCCTGATTGAATTTTTTTACCAAGGGGAGCAAGTCCGAATATTTGCCTCCTCCGCCACAGGCAGTAAGGCCGATCAGAAAAATAGATAGACTAAGCAGTGATATCCATTTTGATGCTTTCATTTTCCCTCCTTAAAAAGAAAATTCATGTGATTTTGAATGAAATATATCCACTCCTGGCTTACAAGTCAATCTAAATCTATTTTTTTATTGATGTTTTCATTGTTTTTTTATAGATTTGATTTTTATTGAAACTTTTATCGAAAAATGCAGTTTAAACTTTCTGCCGCATTAATTGACAAACAATTTTATACCAAAAATCTGAAGGAGGTTTTTATGAAAAGTTTTTTGAAGATAATCCCTTTAGTATGTTTATTTTTCATGATCCCAATCATTCTTCAAGCTGAGAATCCTTCCCAGGGCTACCATGACTATGATGCCCTCACCTCTGCTCTCAAAAAAATCACTTCCCAATATCCGGATATCACAAAGCTCGAATCCATTGGAACCACTTTAGAAGGAAACAACATATGGATGATCCGGATTTCAGGCACCAATGGTCCATCCCCTCTTGAAAAACAGGCTCTTTTGATCTGCGGGAACCTGGAAGCTGATCATGTGATAGGCAGTGAAGTGGCGCTTGGAATCGCCCAGGACCTCGCCCAAAAATACACTGAAGACGACCAGGTCAAAAAAGTCCTTGACCAGCGCACCTTCTTCATCATACCGCGGCTCAATCCGGATGGAGCCGAACGATTCTTTAAAGGAGAACGTTACGAGACAAGTGAAAACTTAAAACCCCGTGATGAAGACTTTGACTGGCTTGAGGATGAGGATCCCCCTGAAGATTTGAACAAGGACGGCTTCATAACCATGATGAGGGTCAGAGACAAACAAGGCACCTGGGTCATAGATGAAGAAGATCCCAGGCTTATGAAAAAGAAAGAAGATGACACTCCTCTGGATAAGCTCTATAAACTCTATCCTGAAGGGATTGATAATGACGGAGACGGCAGCTACAATGAAGACGGATTGGGAGGTTTTAACATCAACCGTAATTTCCCTCATAATTTTGGCTACAATATCAAAGGATTGGGGGTTTATCCAGCCTCAGAAAAAGAAACTCAATCCGTGATCGACTTTATGACTCGATATGTTCCTGAGCTCAAGACCCAGCCCCGCAAGAATATATGCGGCGTTCTGATTTTTTCCAAATATGATAACCTCGCCTCTGACCCGGGAATCGAATGCGGAACTCCCACTTTCTCTCAGCCGCCTCAAGATATCCAGGCAGCCGGAGCTAGACCGATGTTTATGTTTTTCGGAAGGAGAATGGGAGATGAAGAGGAGCAGCGCCCTCCAGCCAGAGATCCCCAGCCCAAAAAGACCTCCTCTGCGGATGAATATCTGTTTAAAAATGTGAGTGAAAAATACAAGGAAATAACCGGAATCAAAAGCGCTCATTCAGAAAAGCCTGTCGGCTCTATGCTGGAATGGGCTTATTTTCAGTTTGGAGTCCCTGCTTTTTCCGCAAACCTGTGGTCGCTGAGAGAAGAGGAAAAAGGACCTGCTGCCAAAAGGCCGGGCGTCCCATCCGCCCAACCCCAAGCTCAAGCCCAGCAGGCTGGGGCTTCTGACCGAAGAGCCATGTTCATGCAGATGATGGGCCGAGCCGGGGGATCCCCCTCAGGCACAATGGCCTCAAAATCCGCTGATTCGGACACTTATAAGAAATGGCTGGACTGGATCGACAAAAACAACAACGGGGAGGGATTTGTGGAATGGACTTCCTTTGAACATCCCCAGTTAGGCGAAGTGGAAATCGGGGGATTCGTTCCTTATCTGCGGGTTAATCCTCCGGCAGAAAAAATTCCTGATCTCACCCAGTCCCATTCTGAATTCGCTCTCTTCTTGGCTTCTCAATTTGCGGACATTGAAATGGACGAGCCTCAGGTTAAAAAGCTCTCATCAGGCCTTTTTGAGCTGACCGTAAAGCTTCACAACAAAGGCAAATTCCCTTATGCCACAGCCATGGGGCAGAGAACACGGAATATCAATCCCATAATAATAAGGCTGGATTTTGAAGATGATGATAACATGACGCTATTTGGAGGAACCAAAAGAGTTGACACAGCCAATATAGAACCGGGCGGAGAAAAAGAGATCAGATGGCTCATTCTTTCGCCTTCTGGGAAAAAGGTGAACATTCGCCTGCGGGCTAGACACGGAGGCGGAGAAACCGAACAATCAGTTGTTTTAAGGTAATAACGGAGGACAAAAATGAGAAATAGAAAAAATAAATCA
>DASRVI010000111.1:0-4468 GCA_035655135.1 Acidobacteriota bacterium
AGGATTTCAGTGAGGTTAGGTGATCCGATTTCTTCTAGGTCATAGGAGACACGAAGTATTTTCTTATTTGTTTTTATGAGTTTTCCCAGGTCAATTGGAGTTCCACTGACCACTAGATCGCATTGGCTGTTATCAATGGTCTGGGCTAATTCTTCGATTTGTTTTTTCCCGTATCCCATGGCAGGGAGAACCCTGTCTAAATGGGAATACTTTTCAAAAGTCTTTTTGATGCTCCCCACAGCAAAAGGTCTTGGATCAATGATTTGCGAAGCACCGTATTTTTCAGCAGCCACAATTCCAGCTCCGTATTCCATCTCTCCATGAGTCAGCGTAGGACCATCTTCTATAACCAGTACTTTTTTGCCTGAAATTTCTTGTTCGTCTTTAACTTTGATGACTGAGTTTGCTTTAATTATTTTTGCTTTAGGATTGAACTTTTCAATATTTTTTATGATGCTGTCTACATTTTCCTTTTCAGCTGTGTCCATCTTGTTTATAACAATGACATCAGCGAGTCTGAAGTTTGTCTCACCCGGATAGTATAAAAGTTCATGTCCAGGTCTATGAGGGTCTGCCACCACGATAGCGGGATCAGACCAATAAAATGGAATGTCGTTATTTCCACCATCCCATAAAATGATATCAGCCTCTTGTTCTGCTTTTTTAAGTATTTCCCCATAGTCAACACCAGCATAGACCACGATTCCTTCTTTGATATGGGGTTCATACTCTTCCATTTCTTCGATAGTGCAGTCATGCTTTATCATATCCTCATAAGTGGCAAACCTTTGGACTGCTTGTTTGGCTAAATCTCCATAAGGCATAGGGTGCCGTATCACCACTACTTTTTTCCCTTTTTCTTTCAACATCTTAGCAATTTTTCGGGTGGTCTGACTTTTTCCGCAGCCTGTTCTGACAGCACATACTGAGATCAGAGGACGCTGACTTTTTAACATAGTTTCCTTAGGACCGAGCAGAGAAAAACTGGCTCCGGCTGCCTGCACTTGTGAAGCTTTATGCATCACATACTCATGAGGCACATCGCTGTAGGAGAAAAAGACTTCATCTATGTTGTTTTCCTTTATCAATTCCGTCAGCTTGTCTTCAGGATGGATCGGAATCCCATCAGGGTAAAGCTCTCCAGATAATTCAGGTGGATACTTTCTTCCCTCTATGTCAGGTATTTGAGTTGCTGTGAACGCAACCACTCTGTAATTGTCATTTTTTCTTAAGTGTACATTAAAATTATGGAAGTCTCTTCCGGCTGCTCCCATGATGATGGCTTTTTTCATCTCTATCTCCTTATTATTAAAGTTAAAAAAATCATATAAAACAATTTGTGGGAAGTATATCATAGGAGTTATCATTAGACAAATATATTCTTTCACAATAAAGCGATAAATTTATAAATATAATAACATTAAATAGATATTAATTGAAAAATAATAATTAAAAGTTAATTATTGTCAAAATATTGAAATCAACCCCTATCCGGTGTTATTCTGACCCAAATTAAAAACAAGCCTAAAAAATGTATTATAGATATAGAAAAAGCTATTGCTTCCAAACTTTACATTTTTTTTGAATTTTCTTTTAGCACAATACTTGTGAATTGAAACGAAAAGTAAACAAAAAAGAGAGATTGAATTTAAGCTTTCAGGACAGGAACATAAAAATAATTTTACCTCATGTCATTAACAGTACTCCTAAAAACATAAAAACAACAGCCATAAATTTGAGGAAAACCTTAACTTTACCTTTTTCTTCTTTCAAAATCTGTGGATAAAAAAGGCCAATAATCAAGGTAAATAAAAACACAAAAAATGTACTTATGGAGGACAAAGCATTAACCAGTGTCACATAGCCAGTTGAAGCAGCGATAGTGAAAAAAAAGCCTCCAGCTAATCCCATCGTTTCGTTGGCTGCCATAATCCCAAAAACTTTTTTACCATGTCTGTCAAATATAGATCGTATCTCTGGAAGGAACCGAGGAAATATGGGAACCAAGGTTATAAATATTCCTATTCTTATATAAGAAAAAATCCTCCAGTAATCAGCAAAATTCAAAAGATATTTTGTAATCACCATATGAATAGAATAAAAAAAGGTGGATAGAATCATTAATCCTAACGCTTTGCTTAGATAATATTTGATTTGTTTTTTTAATGAGATAAGGATTGATCCTGAAATAAGGAAAAAAACACCCAAATATTTATAGAAAGATAAAACTTCATGAAGAAAAATTGAAGAAAGAATAGCTACAAATATAGGAGCAATGTAGAATAAAGGAACCACTCTTGATATCTCCTCAATCTTAGCAGCACTGAAATAGAAATAAGCCATGAAGAGAAAGGAAACTCCTGCAACAAAAGCGAGCAAAACATGGATTAACGATAATTGTGCATATCCATGAATAATATAAATTATTAAGGAAGGAATCAAGCCCATGATTCCAAGGACAAATATGGGTATTAAAGGATTCTTAATCCATTTTAACAAGACATACCTGTCAATTATACTCACAATACTTAGAGATAAGGCAGAAAGAATAGAAAAGAATATCCAAGAGTCATTCTTAAAGAATTCCATGACTTTTATATCTTTTCATTATATAGCTTTATAGTTTAAATATATCCAATATTATTAATAATTCATTATAACTTTAACAAATATTTGAATATATTATTAAAATTAGTTATATTAGGGTATTATAATAATTAGAATGAATAATAACAAACCTAAAATAGCACTAATTGCCTTTGGAGGAAACGCTCTGCTTCCTAAAGACCAGGATGGATCCCAAGCCGAACAGATAAAAAATTCAAAAAAAGCATCCAGGTTAATGGGGAAAATTGTCAGGAAAGGTTACGAGCTGATCATTGTTCATGGAAATGGTCCTCAGGTAGGAAATCTTTTGATACAGATGGAGGAAAGCAAAAATAATGTTTCACCTTTTTCTTTAGAGATATGTGACGCTATGACCGAAGGAAGTATAGGATATATGCTGGAAACATCTATAAGAAATGAACTCCGCAAAAGATCAATAGATAAGGAAATAGCTACTTTAATTACCCCTGTTCTTGTGGACAAGAATGATCCTGCATTCCATAATCCCACAAAGCCAGTAGGCCCTTTTTACACCAAATCTAGATCCAAAGAACTGAAAAGAAAAAAGAAATGGACCCTTATTGAGGATTCTGGGCGCGGATATAGGAAAGTTGTCCCATCTCCCAAACCCATTGACATTGTTTCAAAAAAAACCGTTCATGATTTGGTTTTATCAGGAAAAATTGTTATTGCTGCTGGTGGAGGAGGTATCCCGGTTATCATCAACAGGAAAGGTCTTTTTCAAGGCGTAGAAGCGGTCATTGATAAGGATTATGCTGCAAGCTTGATTGCACAAGAATTGGGAGTGGACCTGTTTATAATTTTGACTAATGTAGCTAGAATTTATTTGAATTATGGGAAGCCTAACGAGAAACCAATAAAAACAATGACCATCGAAAAAGCAAAAAATTATCTTTCTCAGGGCCAGTTCCCTGCCGGTTCCATGGGGCCAAAGGTTAAGGCTGCTATAGAATACATCGAACAAGGAGGAAAGGAAGTCCTTATCACCTCCACAAATTGCCTAAGCAGAGCCTTAAACAAAAAATCAGGAACCAGGATTTTAGCTTCCACCTCTTAATTCTGAATATAATGTACTGTCCAAAAATTTCAAAAGACAAACCAAGGGATTTTTATAAAATTATCAATTAAATATCCATTGTTTTCAACCAAATACATCTTTTGTCATCGAGGGGGGTGAGATGGTTTATCTCAATTTCACCCCTAAAATACTCCACTGAGATGATTGACGAATACCTTGGTTAATGACATCATGTTAGCGAGTTTAATTATTCCCGACCATCGAGGAGGGCCTTTTCCAAGGCATTCCAAAGAATCTTAACGAGGATTCCTCTCAGGGCCCTCCTCTCATAACATCTATAGAAAAGAGAAAAAGGCCGCGACTAAAGATACGATATATAGAGCTAATTTCATTCTAGGTACTACATATTGAATGAGATGTCAATCTTTTTTTTTCATTTTGATTCCAGCAGCCCAGAAAGCCAGTGTATTATATTGAGAAGCAGAGGGGCATTGTCATTCCCCATGGGATGATATCCATAACATTAAATAAAAACAATATTCACTTGTACTTGATTGAATGGGTTTATATAAAATCTTGCTATAAATTACAGATACTTATAAACCGCAGCTTGGCTGTCCAGGTTAATTGAAATTAAAACAGACAGCTAAAATTGGGATTATGATTCTTCAAAATAACCGGCTAAATCCGCACGGTTTAGTTTTTGTTCCAGGGCAGTGCGGGCCACAGCCAGGGTAACTCTGTGATGGGCCTCCCGGTCCAGGGGATTGGGAACCAATTCTCCGGAACTTGCAGATTCGGCGATGGCGCGGGCTGCTGCGA
>DASRVI010000112.1:0-2040 GCA_035655135.1 Acidobacteriota bacterium
TTCATTGAAATCATGCATCGCCCATTTATCTTTTCTTATTTCTACTACACGGGGCAAATCAAGATATGAATTTCCCTCAGTATCTTTGCCTTTCTTGTCAGAAGATGGAGGTTTCCTATGATGTGGTCGTTTCCTACGATCTTTTTCAGTCTTTTTAACAATTTTAACAAAAAATTCATCCACGAAAGGCTCAATTCTATTTATATCTTTGACTTTACTCTCGAAATGTAAGGTATCCCCTACTTCTGTATTTTCCGGAAGCGATACATTCAAGGTAGCCGTCCCATTCCAAAGGTTGACTTCGAAATCTCTTATCAACTCTCCATTAACGCTTAAAGTAAACGAGCCGGGATCACTGTCTCTATTAAAATAATCATTAGTTGCATCTGTCTTGTATTGGACTCTAAACCTTACATTTTCTGGACATTCCTTTGGTTTATAATTCGGATGCTTTTTCGCTAATTTAAAATACGTAGGAAACCTTTTGCCGATAAACTTTTTCTTTTTCTTAACGTTCTTTAATTTAAATGGATTTGGCAGTCTAACGCCTTGAACAAATATCTTTGAAAGAGTGGGCGATTTTTTGAGAATATCTTCAACTACTTCTGCTAAAGGTTTGGAATCTTCAAGTTTATCCTCAACCTCTTCTTGTCTTCTTCTTAACCTTAAGTCCTTCAATCCCTGGTGGTTTCTTAATAGATTTTCCAAGCTTTTCTCAATCTGGGTCTTTAACTCACAGCTATATAATCTTTCTCGATCATTCATAAAAAGATCATGTCTGGCACCTCCATCAAATGAAGAACAATCCACTACTACAAGTAAGGAATCTTTTAGGTAAGTCATTTTAACACGCTCACGTGTAAAAAAAGTTTTTGACAGATGCCCGTGAGTTTGGCCGTTTACCACAAATATGATACCCTCATTTTTTGAATACTTTTTAGATTGTCCTCGCTTAAACGCAAAAACCTTAACCCTCATTTCATAACCGTGCACCGAATGGGTACTGGTCGAAGGAAATCCTTCTTCTAAATTATCTCTTTTATCTTCTTCTAATCTAACTGTTAGTCCCGATAGGGTTGTTTCCTGCGTATGCCCCTTATACCCCTTTCTTCTTTCATATATTCTTACAGGGAGAGCAATTGAGGGCATTAATAGAGAAAGCTTATAATAGAGATCAAACTTGATATTTGTTTTCAATCCTCCGCTCATTTGATACTCATAAAGTTTTATAAAAGTACCCCATTTTAACTCCCTGCCGTAAGGATTAGGGTACTTACTTGGCAAAAGTGGTAATCCATCAGCTAAAAAAGATAAAATCTTTTTATTTGGTGCAAGATAAGTATAAATGGGGCTCCTTCTCCCCTTGCTCGGGTTTTCTCTTCTCACAACCGTAAACCCCCACCTATTTGAAGAGTTACTATTCTCAAGACAAGCGATTTCAGGATGGCGTTTTGATATAATTAACTGAAGTTTATTTTTGCCGCAAAACTGGAGTGCACCACTTCCTCCCATATTAAATTTGCCTTGAACAAAAGGTATTCTCAATTTATTTGATTCTGTAAGAGAAAGCAAAGTAGTCGGCATTTTATGAGGCGTTTGACCTTCTCCTTTATCGATAATAGAATAACAAGGGTTTGACTTAGCACCGGTAGCAACCATACAGATATTTTCTGCGAGAGTTGCTCTTTCTTTAGGCGATTTATTTGATAATTTTCCATCACGGATCTTAAAGTACTCCCAAAGCGCCTTGTTAATACTTTGCGGAGCATCATCCTCTTCTGGTGCAGTATCTCTTTTCAAGCACTCCCTCATCAACACAGCATCAACTGAGTTTATTATTTTTTCAGTTATCGCATCTTCCGCATATTTTTTTTGGTTACCAACTTGCGCAAAATTATTCTCCTTATCACCAAAATATCTCCAAGCGCTTTCGTCGTCCCACAATTCCTCCTTTTTAAGAAGATTGACTACTTCCTTTTCCTTATCACAATAAGCTAAATCCAAACACAGTTTTTCCTCTTTCATATTTATCCCTATAAA
>DASRVI010000113.1:0-6304 GCA_035655135.1 Acidobacteriota bacterium
CATCAGTCATTGGTGAAGGAAGTGCAAAATGAAACAAAGTGACATCTTTTTTATCTGGTTCAGGAAGATTTTCAAACAGTTCTGATTGATCTTCCAAACCCTGGTCCCTCTCAAGACAGTAGATGTTCGACTGAAATCCCTGAGACAATAGGAAGTTTTTTATATGAAGAGCGGTATCACCTATGGCATCTCCTTTATGAAAACTAGGCACCAGTTGATTGACTCTCATGTTTTTAAAACCTCTTGGATGTGTTCCATTAAAATTCTTCTCACATTCCTTTTTTGATACTTTTCCAAAGCCTTGTTTTGAGAAAGGATTAATTTTTCTCTTAATTTTCCATTCCTCATGATCTGGTCAATCAGCGCGGCAGTGGCCAGTATTTTTTTCTCCTTAAGCAGCACTCCTCCCTGGTTCATGGTTTCTCTGACTGCACCCGCTTCATAGGCCACCACTGGAATTTGGTTATAAAAAGCTTCGATAAGAGGGACTCCAAATCCTTCATGTTCGCTCATGCTTAAATATACATGGGCCATTTTAAAGTAAGCTGTGAGTTCAGAAAAATTCACATGTCCTGTTATATGGACATCCTCCAGTTTCAACTTGTTTATAAGGCCCTGGAGTCCTCCATAATACTTTTCCATCCCTCTGAAATCCCCCACCAGAAAAAGCTGGGATTCAGAGTTAAAGTAATTTTTATAAAAATAAAAAACTTTTATCACATCTTCAAACTTTTTATGGGGCGCCACTCTGCCCACAAATAAAAGGCTGGTTTTCCTGCTGTCATAGATCTCTTTTGTCACAGGATCTCCTTCTCGATCAAATTTGGACAAGTCAAGAAGAAGCGGGAGAACTCCTGTTTTTTTATACCCCACTTCTTCAAGTTCCTTCCGGTTGTATTCTGAATCTCCCAGAGCCAGATTGACTTTATAGGCAAACATTTTGAGCTCAAGCCGTCCCTTGTAACACTCCTTAGTGAGTATTCGATGAGTATCCATAAAAAATTTATACGGAGTGATATTATGATAAATCATCACTTTTTTATCCGGTATCCGGAAAAACATCTTTGATACAGGCGAACCTATGGAAAAATGAAAGATAACAATGTTCTTTTTTGAACTTAAATTTATGTATTCCCTGTAATCATGGGCATGCTTTGCTGTTTGGTTGTCATAATATTTTATAAATATTTCTGATTCATGGCCATCTTGTCTAAGAGCTTTGCGGATTTCCAGCATCTCATCAGAAATCGCATCTCCGTAAGATAATGAAGTCGCAAATTGATGAATTCCCACAGCTGTTATTCCTTAAATGACCTGGTTACTTGAAAACACGCTTTTCCAGAGCTCTCTCTCTTTTCTTAAAATTCTCAAACTCTTTTTCCAAAATACTGAGTTTCACTCTCAGGTCCTCCACCTCAATTTTAAGCTTGGTCAATTCCACCACTATATTATGAGAAAGACCGTAGAGAAGTTTGATATACTCTTTTTTCCGCTCATCACCTTCCTCCTGCTCCAGTCTTCTAAGTCTTTCATGAGTCTCAGCCATCAAATCCTGAAAAGAATCATGAATAAAAGCCTTGATAACAGGCCTGAACGGTCTTGCTAATTTAAATAGTTTCGTTTTTATAAAAGATTTCATATCCTTCCCTCTTTCCTTTTCAGCCACAGCCAAAGCAGCGCTTTGTGGGGACCTGTTTTGTTTGGATATCTCCTCTTTGATCTGCTTCATGATATCCGCTGAACTGACATTTTTATAATCGATTTTAATTTTCTTAACCACTATTTCAGGCCTTTTACTTTTTCGGTTTAAACATCATGTCTTCCCATACACCCATCACATCTTTTATATCAACATTGGGCTCCAGCTTTATCTCTTCGATTTCTCTGATTTCTTTTTCTGAAAGAATTCCCTTGTTTTTTTTCTCATCCAATCTTTTTTCAATTTCCTGGATCAGCCTTTTATTCTCCTCTCGACTCAAAGATCTGATCTCTAAAAAATCTTTTTCTTTTTCCATGAGACTGACTCCTTGCCTGCATGCGATATCCTTATTATTATCATTTTTTTTAGGCGATATGCAAGATTCTTTCAAGAAGCAGTAAATTGAAAATGGTAAATTATTTTTCATTTTCATTTGGAAGCATTTCTAAAACCGTGATAAAATTTATTTGACAGATAAGGGGAGAGGGCAAGGGATGAGGAATCCCCTGTGAGGGCAGAGCGGGCATGGTTCCTCTTTAGAGGAGAGCGAAGCCTGAACCGGGAGGCAGATTCCACGCTGGGGAGTCGAGCGGGTGACGAATCCCTTGCCCTTCCCCTTAATAAACATTATACATCACTTGTATCACGGTTTTAGAAAGGCTTACGTTTAAAACTTAAATAATTAGAGAGATTTGATTATAATAAGGGTTCTTATCGGCGTTATTCAAAAAAAGGAACAAACATATGAAACCTAATTTTCGAAAAAAAGTAAGGATAGGAGTCATTGGAGGGGCCAAACCAACCCCAGAATTCCGAAAAACCGCTTATGAAGTGGGAAAACTGATCGCGAAAAAACAAGCTGTGCTGGTCCACGGAGGACTGCGGGGAGTCATGGAAGCAGCTGCTAAAGGAAATAAAGAAGCCGGAGGAATCAGTATAGGTGTGCTCCCGGGTGGATCTATAAAAGATGCCAACCCTTTCATTGATATCCCCATTGCCACAGGTCTCGGTTATACCAGAAATGCACTGGTGGTGATGAACTCAGATGTGCTGATCGCCATAGATGGGCATTATGGAACTCTTTCAGAGATTGCCTACGGGCTTATTCAGGAAAAAAAAGTCATTGGACTGGACACCTGGGACATAGAAGGAATCATCAAAGCTGATTCGCCTGAGCAGGCGGTGGACCTGGCATTGAAACAGTATTTTCCATTAGTCCGCTAAGATGAAAAATTATAAGATAACGATTTGTTATGACGGCACAGAGTATCATGGCTGGCAGATCCAGCCCCAAAAAAGAACCATTCAAGGGTTGATTGAAGAAGCCCTTTATCCTTTCAAATCAAAAAGGATTCCCATCATAGGCGCAGGAAGAACAGATGCGGGCGTGCATGCCGCCGCCCAAACAGCTAATTTCAAAGCTGACCTGAGCATTCCAGATAGCGAACTTCTGAATGCTCTAAACGGAAATCTTCCTCCAGATATCCGGATTACCAAAGTGGAAACCGTCAGCATGGATTTCCATTCCCGGAAAAGCGCCCGGTCAAAAATATACCAGTACAGAATCTTTAATGCTGCGGATATAACGCCGTTTCAAATAAGATACGTGCTTTTTCATCCCAAGCCTTTGGATCTTCAAACAATGAAAAAAGCAGCCTCGCTTTTTGTCCGGGAGGACGACTTCACGGCTTTTTCATCAAACCGACTCCGCCATCCTGTAAAGAAAGTCATCCGCTCAGAGATCGAACAGCAGGAAAAAGAAATTATCTATACAGTGGAAGCTGAGGGATTTCTTAAATACATGGTAAGGACCATGGTCGGAGCGCTTATTCTGGTGGGCAGAGAAAAGATAGCCCCAGAGACCATTGACGGCTTATTCAAGGAGAAAAAACGGTCATCTTTGATTCCCACAGCTCAAGCTAAAGGTCTCTGTCTCCTCCAAGTAACATATTGATTTGTGCTGTCAACTTTGAGATTGCTTCACTCCCCTGGGGAGTTCGCAATGACATGACGAGCGGAAATCTCGTGAGTTTTTCCACACGTCATGTCATCTTCTTGGCCATCACCACTGCATCTTCCTCAGGATGGCTGTAGTAGTTTTTTCTGATTCCCACTTCTTTGAATCCAAATTTTTTATACAAAAACCGGGCTGAGTTATTAGATTCTCTGACTTCTAAAATAACAATCTTGGCTCCTCTTCTTTTTATAATCTCCAGTATCCGGCCTAAAACTGAGCTCCCAATACCCATTCTCCTGAAATCCGGATGAACCGCAAAATTGCTGATTTGGACCTCTCCTCCGATCTGCCAGAAAATAACATACCCGATGAGTCTTTGAGTCTCAGGATGAATCACCACATAAGGAAAAGAGATATCATAATTCTGGATCTCTCCCTCAAAAGAGGACAAATGCCATGGATTTGAAAAGGACTTTTTTTCTATATCCATAACAAACCGCATATCCCCTCTGGTCATCCTGCGAAGATAAAAAGAGCTTTCTGAAGACAAAGGTTTGCTAATGATTTTCCTCCGCCTGTGATTTTCTTAAATATAAAGGCTTTATTTCTCTAAAATCAACTTCTTTTTTTTTCATGAAAATCTCATGGCCTAAACAGCCTACTTCATAGGCTGTAAAAAGACTCCGCTGAGAAAATCTGGCTTTGTCTTTAAGGTACTTAAATATTGTTTTTTTATAAGTCTGACAGCCGCTCCCTATAAAATGAATAAGTCGGTTGGGAGGAAGCTGGGATAAAAACAGGTCTGGGGTGGTGCAGCCTTGGGGAATGATTTCTTTCAAATCCGAATCCTCAAACTCATACAAAGCTGTGTAAATCTCCCCTTTTTTGGCATCTATCAAGGGACAAATAAGCTGGATATAGGGGTTTTTTAATTTCAAAGCCAATGCTTTCAAGTTAGAGACAGGGGCTACCTTTTTTTGGGTTACAAATGCCATGGATTTAACAGTGCTTATGCCGATCCGAATCCCAGTGAAAGATCCCGGCCCTACGGCTAAGGCATATCCTTGTATGTCTCTGATCTGAAGTCCTTTTGTCTTCAGCATCAAATCAATGGAAGGAAGAAGTCTTTCCGAATGAGTTAGAAAAGAATCTGAATTAACCTCTGCAATCAGCTTTTTCCCTTGAACCAGAGCCACTGATCCAGCAAAGGAGGTGGTATCCATTGAAAGAATGAGCACTCTTCTATTTATCCTCCATTTTCTGGGCATAAGAAAACAATCCACCCGCTTCATAGATCTGTCTCTGCACCGGACTCATGGGTTCAATTTCAAAGGAATCTCCGGATGTCATGTTTTTGGCCCGGCCGCTTTTTATATCAACCTCTACCTTATCTCCGGTTTTAAGGACTTCTTTTTCCACCAGATTCTCAATTCCAGGAGCTCTCAACACAGGAAAACCTGAATTCACTGCATTGCGGAAATAAATGGCTCCAAAAGAAGGGGCTATAATCAGACTCACCTTAAGAGCGGCAAAGCAGTCCACAGCCTGCTGCCTGGATGAACCGGCTCCAAAATTTCTTCCTGCCACCAGAATGTCCCCGGGTTTGACTTTGGAGGAAAAATCTTTCCAGCCCTCCAGATTACCCAGAGCGTATTGACCCATTTCAGTTATCTCAGTGATATGAAGATAGGCGTTGTGATAAATCTGGTCTGTGTCAATATCCTCAATCAGCTTTCCTTTTTGGTCTTTTAAGACCCATATATTTCCAGTAAAAACAAATTCTCTCATTTACAGATCCTCAGGACTGGCAATCCTTCCCAGCACACAGGAAGCAGCCACCACTTGAGGGCTGGCCAGATAGTTGTTTCCTTTACCCTGTTTTCCAGCAAAATTCCGGTTGCCTGTGCTGATTTGAGTCTCCCCTTCTCCGGTTAATCCAATATGCCCTTCAGCGCATCCGCTGCACCCAGGATTTCGGATCACAGCACCGCTTTCAAACAAATCTTCCAAAACGCCCTGCTTGATCATCTCTGAATACACCTTACGGGTAGCTGGTGCGATTCGGAGCATCACCCCTGGCTCAATCTCTCTTCCCCTAAGCACATCCGCAGCTGCCTTCATGTCTTCTATGCGTCCGTTGGTGCAGGAACCAATAAATCCGGAATCAATAGAGACATGCTTCAGGTCCTTAACTTCTTTCACATTGGTGGGCAGATAAGGAGCTGCGGCTTGGGGAGTGAGTCCGCTGATGTTGATTTGAACCTCTTCAGCGTACTGAGCGTCTGAGTCTGCCTGGACAGGCTTGTAATCAACACCGGTTAAACTCTTCATTTCCTGAACAAATCCATCATTGACTTCAGGGACAAAACCAATAATACCCGCCATTTCTGTCACCATGCTGCACAGAGTGATGCGTTCAGAAAAAGAAAGATTCCGGGCTGCCGGCCCGTAAAATTCCACAGCTTTGAGAGCGGCTGTCCGGGTTCTCAATTGGCTGAGTATGAATAAAGTCAAATCTTTGGCTGATGCCGGATATTGGAACTCTCCTTCCAAAAACACTTTGATTGTTTCAGGAACTTCAAACCAGGTTTTTCCGGTCTTAAAAGCAAAAGTGATATCCACATCTCCCATTCCCTGGCCAAAGCTAT
>DASRVI010000114.1:0-16937 GCA_035655135.1 Acidobacteriota bacterium
TATATTATGTTCAACAAATCTAATAAATGACAACACCTTTCTCTTTTGACCTGCTTCTAGTGTTTGGATTTCTATCCATTATGCTTCTGCTGGGAGTTTTCCTCCGTGCATGGATACCATTTTTTCAAAAGCTGTTATTTCCTGCAAGTCTGATAGGAGGTCTGTTGGGTCTTGCTTTGATCAATCTTGGTGTTATCTCATTAGACGTAGAGACGATTAAAGCTTTCGCATACCACTTTTTTAACATCTCGTTTATCTCTGTGGGCCTTACCCCAGCTGTCATAAATAAGAAAAAACAAAGCAAGGAAAAGAAGATATTCAAGGGATCTCTATGGATGGCTCTTGTGCAGGCTGTCTCTTTTCCCATGCAGGCCATTATCGGGTCTGTGGTAGTTCTTTTCTTTATTTTAGGGGGAAAAGCTTTATTTAAAACCTTTGGATTTCTTCTGCCTCTTGCGTTTAACGAAGGCCCTGGACAGGCTCTCTCCTTTGGCAAAGTCTGGGAAACCGCGGGTTTTGCGGATGCTTCGACCATTGGACTCACCTTTGCTACTCTGGGATTCTTTTTTGCCTTTTTTATCGGTGTACCCCTAGCTAATAGAGGACTGAAAAAAGAAAAGTTTAAAAAAAAGCCTATGCCTCCCTTCCTGTTGAAAGGCATTCTGCCCAAAGGCGAGCCATCGAAATCTGCAGGCTCTCTCACCACCCACAGCGCCAGCCTTGACAGCCTGGCTTTTCATATTGCCCAAATAGGTCTCGTCTATCTTATAACTTATTTTTTCCTTTCATTTCTGGCGGGTTTGCTCCCTAATGACATGAGCTCCATGATCTGGGGTTTTTTCTTCCTTTTTGGACTGGTTATAGCCATTCTCATCCGGATTCTTTTTCAACTCTCGCCTTTCGGTCACCTGTTGAATCATCCTATCCAAAGGAGGATCACTGGTTTCTCAATCGACTATCTGATTGTGGCAACTGGATGCGGGATTGAGCTTTTGGTTGTAGGAAAACATGTTGCTCCCATTATCTTAATCGCTGTAACAGGAGGCCTTATAACAACTTTGGTTGTTTTGTTGCTTGGCTCAAAATTATCAGATTATAAGCTGGAGCGTACGGTTTCCATCTATGGAGTTGTGACGGGCACGGTTTCAACCGGCCTCATGCTTTTGCGCATCGTCGATCCTGAGCTTAAAACTCCAGTAGCTAGAGAAATCGGATTTATGAACCTTTTTGCTGTTCCCATAGTAGGAGGACTCACCTGTTTGCTCAATGCTCCTTTCTGGTGGGGCTGGAGTGTGGTTGTCACGTGTCTTGTTCTCGGCCTGATTCTTATAGCTGCCTTAGTTGTTCTTTTAAACCGCAGGCTTTGGAAAAATAAAAACTAAAGCCTTATCCCTCTTTTTGTTTCAAAAAAAAATATTTTTTCTATATAATAGCCTGTTAAATTTTTGTATGTTTCTTTTCACTATGTGTATTCTCAATGATCCGCTCAACCAAGGAGGAAAAAAATGGCTCCGTATTTAAAAAAGTCAAGTTTGGTTTTTTTCTGGCTCTGTATTCTGTCAAGCATGACACTCTTTATTTTTTCCCAGAGTCCTGAACAAGGCTTAATCAAAGATTTAAAGTGGCGAAATATAGGACCGGCTAATATGATCGGCCGTATTTCAGATTTTGAAGCTCTAGATAGCGATTTCACTCATGTTTTGGTGGCCAGTGCCTCCGGAGGAGTCTGGAAATCCGTGAACGCCGGAACGACCTGGTGGCCGATTTTTGACCACTATGGTTCTGCTTCTATCGGAGATGTAGCGTTCTTCCAGAAAAATCCAGATATCATTTGGGTCGGCACTGGAGAAGAATGCTGCCGGAACAGCATTGCATGGGGCGATGGAATCTATAAAACAACAGATGGCGGTAAAACATTCACTCATATGGGCTTGGAAACCACTCATACCATAGGACGGGTGATCACTCATCCGGATAATCCTGATTTAGTTTATGCCGCAGCCACAGGACACACCTGGGGATATTCTGGAGACCGAGGCCTGTTCAAGACAGAGGATGGAGGAAAAACCTGGCAGAAACTAACCAACGGGCTACCGGATGATGGTAAAACAGGGGCCATTGATTTGGTTATACATCCTGAAAATCCAGATATTCTTTATGTGTCATTTTGGCAAAGACTGCGTCAACCTTGGCGGTTTGATTCTGGGGGCCCGAACGGAGGAATTTTTAAAACTACTGACGCAGGAGAGAGTTGGACTGAGTTGAAACAGGGACTTCCCAAAGGAGAGCTGGGAAGAATAGGATTGGCAATTTCCCGAAGCAATCCCAATGTCCTTATGGCTGTTGTGGAGCACACCTATCAACCAAGACGAACCATTAGGGAAGGTCAGGAAGAGAAACCAAATCCTGATTATAATGATATGACAAAATTGGGAACAGGTATCTACCGTACAGAAGATGGCGGAGAATCGTGGATGTACATGAATCGAACGAATGTGCGTCCCTTCTACTACAGCCATATTTATATCAATCCATTTGATGACCAGCTTGTTTATTATCTGACAACTAGCCTGCAGGTCTCTAAAGATGGGGGAAAAACTTTTGAGACTATGAGAGGACTTCATCCTGACTTTCACGCCATGTGGCTGGACCCCACCAATAAAAACCGTTTCTATGTGGGGCAGGACGGAGGAGCAGCCCTCACTCATGACCATGGTGATACATGGATCCTGTTCGACAACCTTTGTGTGACTCAATTCTATGCTGTAAGTGCTGACATGCGAGATCCCTATTATATCTATGGGGGTATGCAGGACAACGGAACCTGGGGGGGACCCAGCATGAGCCGTGGAGAAGCGATCCTGACTGACTTCTGGTTTAATATTGGAGGCGGAGATGGCTTTTACACCCAAAATGATCCCACTGACTGGCGAACTGTTTACTGTGAGAGCCAGGGTGGAAATATCATGCGTGTGAATGTCAAAACGCGAGAAACCACCCGAATCCGACCATCCCGGGAGAACACCTATAACTGGACAGAACACGCTCCCCCTCCCCCCAAGAGAAAATCCGCTGACCAACCCTCACAATCAAGCCCATTCAGCCGTGGAAGATCAACTTTCCGCTTCAACTGGAGTTCTCCTATCCTCATTTCCCCACATAATCCTCATACCATTTATTTTGGGGGAGATCATCTTTTTAAATCCATAGACCGGGGCGATCATTGGAGGATCATCAGTCCTGATCTCACCACAGATGATCCGGAAAAACACAGCAGACCCACAGGCGGTATCACTTTAGACCAAACAGGAGCCGAGACTCACTGCACCATCACAACCATATCTGAATCTCCCCTCACTCCTGGACTCATCTGGGTAGGAACAGATGACGGAAATGTCCAACTAACCCGAAATGGAGGAAAAACATGGATCAATGTGAGAGAGAATGTTCCGGATGTCCCTGAAGGAATCTGGGTAAGCCGAGTGGAAGCCTCCCGTTTTGACGAAGGAGTCTGTTATCTGACTTTTGACGGGCACCGCAGCGATATATTCAAACCCTATGTTTTTAAAACCACAGATTACGGTGAGACCTGGACAAACATCTCAGGAAATCTTCCGGACGGGGGGCCGGTCTATGTCATCCGCGAAGACCTGAAAAACAAAAACCTTTTGTTTGTAGGGACAGAAATCGCTGTTTTCTTTTCTATAGATGGCGGCAAGAACTGGAATAAATTAAGCTTGAATATGCCTACAGTAGCATTTCATGACCTGATGATTCACCCCAGGGACAATGATTTAATTGCCGGAACCCACGGACGAGGTATATGGATTCTGGATGACATCTCTCCTCTTCAACAACTCAAAGACAAGGTCCTTTCCTCTGAAGCTTATCTGTTTGAGAACAAACGTCCAGGAACCCACTGGTTGAGTCTCCCCAGAGGAGGATACGGAAGGGGAGATCTGTATTTTGCAGGAGAGAATCCTGAATATGGCGCTCCTATTAATTTTTATTTAAAGGAAAAGCCTACCGATGAGGTAAAAATTGAAATTACTGACGCAACCGGAGATTTAAAGACCACTTACACTTTAGAAGATTTAAATGCCGGAGTAAACCGTTTGATGTGGGATATGAGATTTGATCCTTCACCAAAACAAATAAAGCAGGGCCTCAACCAGATGCAGCAAATGATGGAGAGAATCCTCCAGAGGCCAGAAGTAGGAGAGGAAGCGAAAGAAACAGTGCAAAAAGCACTTGAAGAACTCAAAAACCCTGACCTCTCCTTTAGAGAAGCGGTAGCGATTCAAACCAGAGCTTTTGAAGCCATAGGTTTTGGCCGGTTTAGAGGAAGATTTGGTCCCGGAAGAGGAGCTATTGAGGCTGAGCCAGGAACTTATGCCGTTAAACTAAAGGTCAACAATAAAACTTATACTGGTAAAGTCTCAGTCCGTCAGGATCCTATGCTGGAGAACAAAAGAAACTAACCAAAAAAAGAGACCCTGTGGGCATTTTTTCATAGTATTAAAATGATTCAAAAAACACAAAATAATCTAAAGACAATTCAATATCTTAACAAACTTTATCCCTTCCTTTTTCTCTGTGTTTTTCTTTTAGCCTGGAGTTGTGGGGGAACCAAGGGGAATAATTCCCTTCATAATGACACACAAGCAGAAGAAAGAGAGGTGGTTGAACAAAGTCCTGAAAAACTTCCTGAGATCACGATCCGAAATGTGACAGATGGTCCTGTAACTTACAAAATTGACCCCCAGTCCGATGACAAAGAACCCCAGAAAATAACCATAGAAGCGGGTGAAATCCACCACTATCCCACTAAAGAAGACATGCATGTTTTTTTCCCAAAAGACAATATCTGGATCCGTTACACTTTGGAAAAAGGCCAGCCTTTTTCTTTCCGTTATGATGAGAACAACCAGCTTGAACTTTATATCGGATCTCATGGACGGAAAGATGCTGTGGATCTGGCACCCTATGTAGCCACTCCTCTTGGAGTTGCAGAAACCATGCTGCAGCTGGCAGAGGTCAAGAGTGATGATGTGGTCTATGATATTGGTTGCGGAGATGGGCGCATTGTGATCATGGCAGCCAAGAGGTATGGGGCAAGAGGAGTGGGGATTGAACTGGATCCGGAAAGGCTCAAGGAGGCGAGACACAATGCCCGAGAGGCTGGAGTGGAAGATTTAGTTGAATTCCGTCAGGAAGACGCCACAAAATCAGATTATTCAGAAGCTACAGTGGTGACTATGTATTTACTTCCAGAATCCAATGAACTGCTTCGCCCCATTCTTGAGGCTCAACTGCGAGATGGAGCGCGGGTGGTCTCACACAACTATGATATTGCTGGATGGGAGGATCGAGAAATTAACTACCAAACTGTTGAATCCTGGGATGGAGAAGAGCACTCCATATACGTCTATAAAAAATAAGACAGGCTATTTTTTTTTCTTAATAAACGGTTTTATAGGACGAAGATTAATATTTTTCCTTCGGGCTATTGTTTCATATTCCTTGATGACTTTTTTTGCCATAGCTCTTGATGAATACTTCTCATGCACCACCCTGTATCCATTTTCCCCATAAGAATAAGCTAATTTCCGGTCATTATATATTCGAAGAATCGCTCTAGCTAGAGCAGCGGGATTTTTGGGCGGAACAAGAAGGCCTGTTTTTTCATGGGTCACCACCTCTGGAATTCCACCCACGTCAGTGGCCACCACAGGCAGATGACTGGCCATGGCATCCAATATGCTGGTTCCCAGTCCTTCCAAATAAGATGAAAGCACAAACAGATCTAGAGAGGCCATGATTTGAGGAACATCCTCTCTGAAGCCAAGAAATAGAACAATGTCTTCCACCCCGACTTCTTTTACCTTTTGGTCAAGCTCCATGCGCAGCGGGCCTTTTCCCACAATGATCAGTTTTATGTTAGGAGCCTTTTTTTTGAGTATGCCTGCGGCTTCAATCAAATATTTATGCCCTTTATGGTCAGCAAGATGAGCCACGATTCCTACTAAAAAATCATTTTTACTAAAACCAAATTCACGGTGAAGATAGTCTTTGGAGGAAACATTCTCAAAGGGAGTGTAGTCAATTCCTGAGGGAACCACTTTAATTTTTTTCTTATCAATCCCACAGGATACAAGCACTTTTTTAACCCCTTCAGATATGGCAATGATCATATCCACATCTCTTCTGTATTTGATCTTTGAGAAATAATTGTTTTTAAGAGGAAAATCCACCCGCCTTGAAATGAATCTTAGTGGAATTTTAGCCCTGGATGCAGCCATAGCGCTGACCGCAGCGGCATGGGCATCATGAGAGTGAACCAAAACACAGTTTGCCTTTTTCATCTGTCTGGCTAATTTTAAAACAGCAATGATATCAGCTTCGCTTCTTACTTTTAAAGGAAAAACCGGAAGACCTTCCTGTTCTGCTTTTTTATACAGAGGGCTGTTTGGCTGGACATAAAATCTGCAGGGATACCCCTTTTTTTGAAGTTCTCTCACCAAGAAAAAAGACTGCCGCTGTCCCCCTCTCCATTCTTTTCCTGAATCAATTTGGAAAAGGCTCAATTCGTTCTCCTTTCTTCCATATCTCTTTTAACTTGGCGTACCGAGTGAAAATAGCATAGCTGTGAAGCATCCCAATCACAAAACCAGCAAATCCGTCCAAAATCCCGGCTTTGAATAAAAATGACTGGATGAATCTTTGAGGAGGAAGAAAAACCAGATGATACCACCTGCATTTTTTCCCTTCAGCATAAAGTTTCTTGGCTCCCAGGCTGGAAAATTTATCAATGCGTTTCAAATGGTCACTGATGTCTTTATAGGTGAAATGATAGATAGGATTGTCCAGCTTTTTGACTTTTCCATCAACCACCATTTTTTCATGAACATATTCTCCCTGCCAAAAAGCTTTGTCCTTTTTAAAAAGGCGTATTTTTCTGTCCGGATACCAGCCTGAATGAAAAATCCATTTCCCCAGATAATAAACCTGTCTGGGCATGGAAAAAGCTGTGGCATCCGGTTCCTTGAGTTTCAGTTCCTGAATTTCTTGCTTTAATTCCGGAGAAAGCCTTTCATCTGCATCCAGGGAGAGAATCCAAGAATGAGAAGCTTTTTTATTAGCATAATTTTTCTGGTCCGCATAATCAGTCCATTCACGGCTGTAAACTTTGGAGTCATATTTTTTAGCGGCTTTAAGAGTGTCATCAGTGCTGAAGCTGTCGACCACGATGATTTCTGAAGCAATATCCTTAACACTTTTGAGTGCCCCTTCCAGCCGTTTCTCCTCATTGTAAGTGATGATAACTGCAGATATTTTCATGTCAGTAATACTACCATAAATCAATTATTGTGTCATGGAAGCGAATCTAAATCATATCCAAACTTTTTCAAAATCGAGCAGCCGGTTTTTACTCAGTCAATGCCAGCAAACTGCCGGATCACCAAACCGATCACAAATGACAGAACCGCTACACCCATACTGATGGACAGCATTTCAAAAAATCTTTTCCGGAAGGAATAATTCTTAGCCACTGAAATATAAAAGGTAAAGCCAGAGATGATAAGGACCGCATGAACAAGAGCCCATATAAGGGACAGAAATGGATTGGCCAGCACAAAAAAGGGAAGCACCAACACGAAAGTAGCCCCTGCATAGGCAACTCCTGTATAGAGAGAGGCTTTGACAGGATGCTTGGTTTCGTCTTCTTCGGTTTTAGTAGACAGATATTCAGATCCAGCCATGGACAGAGAAGCAGAAATACCTGTGATCAAACTGACAATGGCAATCAGTTTGGTATCCTGAAGAGCCAGAGTGAAACCAGAAATAGCTCCTGTGAGCTCCACCAAAGCATCGTTTAATCCCAGCACCACAGAACCTACATACTGAAGCCTTTCCTCGTCCAGTAAGTCAAGGAGTTTTTGTTCATGCTCCAATTCCTCATTTATGATCTCCTTGACTTCAGGTATATTTTGACTGAGCTTTTTATACTGATCTTGGGCGATATCTTCCCCTCTTTCCATGAGACGAAGGCCAATAGTCATAATATTTCTAAGGAAATAATCTTTCTTTAAATCATAACGTGAGGTAAATGCTCAGTCAATAAAAAACAGCAATGACCAATTGAGAAATATAAATCAAGAAAAGAATAAAAAATACTTGACATACTGTTTATTACACAGTATATAATTGTCACACAGTATAATAAAAAAGAAAGGAGGCATTCTCAATGACAAAAGATATCACCCCTTTTGAGACTGAGATGAACCGTGGATTCCTCCAGGTTCTGGTTCTTGTCCTCCTGGAAAGAAAAATGTATGGATATTCCATAGTTAAAAATCTCGAGAAAAAAGGGTATTTGATTGAAGAAAACACTCTTTATCCCCTTCTACGCAGGCTGGAGAAAAAGGGGCTGATTCAAAGTCAGTGGGATGTCAGTGAAAAAAGACCCCGGAAGTTTTATGTTATCACAAGAAAAGGACAGGATATTCGCCGCCAGCTTCTCAGCATCTGGCACAAACAAAACCAAATCTTAACGCATATTTTGGAGCCTCTCTTTTTCATGGCGGAGCTGATCTTCTTCTTTTCACTAGTCTTTTCACTCTAACTCCCCAATAAAACTCACTATACTCCTTTTATGAACAGATGTGTTTGTGCTTTTTTGAAAAGGGCCTATGAAATTAGGTAAATAGATAAAACGTACCCAATTTAATGGGGGGTTCGGGCGTAAGCATTGAGGTCAAGAGCCAGCTTTCCACTATCTCCCCGCTTATACTTCTCCAGTGCCAGGGCAGCTACCATGGCCGCATTGTCTGTGCAGAACTCAGGAGAGGGTATGTATGGATGAAGCCCTTTTTCCTCAGCCAATTTTGAGAAATGATCCCTTAGTCTTTTGTTTCTGGCTACTCCTCCGCATAAAATCAGTGATTCCGGAAAGTGCTGGGAGGCAGCTTTCTTAAGATTGGAAATCAAGGCGTTCACCACAGACTGCTCAAAGCTGGCTAAAAAATCTTTGAGGCCGGAGCTGTTTTTATTCAATTCGTTTTTCTTGATGTGCCTCAAAGCTGCCGTCTTTAATCCACTGAAGCTGAAATCAAGGCTTTGATCCGACATTTTGGGAAGCGAAAAATCAAATTTTTGGGTATTGCCTCCCTGGGATAATTTCTCAATCACGGGGCCTCCGGGATAGCCGATATCCAGAAACTTCGCGATTTTATCCAGCGCTTCACCAGCTGCATCATCTCTGGTTTTTCCCAGCACAATGGTATCCATTTTCTTCCTCATTAAATAAAGAGAAGTGTGGCCCCCTGAGACCAGAAGAGCTAATGCCGGAAATTTGATATCCGGGTTTTCAATAAACACAGAGTGAATGTGGGCCTCCAGATGATCAATGGGGATGAGAGGTTTTTGGAGAGTATAAGCCATCCCTTTGGCAAAGGAAAGTCCTATCAGGAGCGATCCGATCAAACCAGGACCCTGGGTCACGGATATTAAATCAATGTCATTGATTTTTAGTTTGGCTCTTTCTAAACTTTCTTCAAGGATGTAATTTATAGAAATAACATGATTTCTCGAAGCCAGTTCAGGAACAATGCCTCCATAGGGAGAATGGATCTCATCCTGGGATAAGACAATATTGCTTAAAATTTCCAGCTGGTCTGTGATGACCGACGCTGCGGTCTCGTCACAGGATGTTTCTATACCTAAAATATTCATTTCCTGAACTATTCATAAAAAAATGTATGCTCTATCAAACAAATTTATCATGATTCAAACTTTTTACCTAGATTTTTTTTATTAAAAAATAGATACTTTTATTCCTGTAATAAATTCTATTTTATGCATACATTTTTTTACCTTAAAGGCAAGCTGAGATGAAATTCAGACATGGCTTGTACTCCGTTCAGATTTTTAACGCCATTCTTCTTTGTTTTTCTCGGCGGCTCCGTAACTCCCCCCGTCCGTGGGTCAAACATACTCACCGTCCAGCTTCGCTGGATACCCTCGAAAAACTCATCAGAAGGCTAAATCTTCAAAGTCGCTTCAGCCACACCTGAATTTCATTAAGTTCTTTGAAATCTGGACTCATGAATGCTCCAGGAACCATTTAAATTTCAAGAGGCTTTGTTTATAAGGAAGCCGTACAATCCCCTTTTCTGTAATAATGGCGGTTATGTATTGAGCCGGAGTTACATCAAAAGCAGGATTTCTGACCTTTATATCAGGAAGAGTTATAAAGGTCTCTCCTATCTTTCTCACTTCATCCGGGTCTCGTTCTTCAATGGGAATCTGACTCCCGTTTTTAAGATTAAAATCAATGGTGCTTAAAGGAGCCGCCACATAAAAAGGGATGTTGTTTTCTTTGGCAAGAACAGCTGCTGTATAAGTGCCGATTTTATTGCCTGTATCTCCATTAGAGGCTATCCGGTCAGCTCCGGTCACCACTAAAGAAATTTCTCCTTTATACATAAGATATCCAGCCATATTATCTGTGATCAAAATGACTGGGATTCTATCTCTTTTGAGCTCCCAGCATGTCAGCCGGGCTCCCTGGAGAAAAGGCCGGGTTTCGCTGGCATAGACTTGGATATCTTTGTGTTTCTTGAATGAAGACCTGATTACCCCCAAAGCTGTGCCGTAACCTGCTGTGGCTAAAGCGCCGGCATTACAGTAAGTGAGGATGTGCTCCCCATCTTTCACCAATTGAGCTCCCCATGAGCCGATTTTTTGACAGGTCTCAATATCTTCTTTTTCAATGCTTTTCGCCTCGTTAAGTATGATCTGCTTTAGTTCAGAAAGGGGCTTTTCCTTGTTTTTTAAAAAAACTTTTTTCATTCTTTCTAAAGCCCAGAATAAGTTCCTGGCTGTAGGCCGCGTTTTTTCTAATCGTGCATAAATTTCATCAAACTCTAAATGCAAATTTTCTTCCTCTTTGATATTCATCAATCCCAAAGCCACCCCAAAGCCTACAGCCACCCCAATAGCTGGTGCACCGCGGATCACCATTTTTTCAATGGCTTTGGCCACCTGCTCATAATCGGTGCATTCCCAATAGATCTCTTTTTCCGGTAGTTTCCTCTGGTCAATCATAATGACTTTGTTTTCTTTCCATTCTATAGTGGGCCGCATGATTCAGCTCCTTTTCCAATCAGGAGACTCAAGCCCTTCCCAACCCCACTTTTTAATCCATTCAGTATAAATGGATTCAAACTCTTTCCATTCTTTTCCAGTTAATTTGTTTTTGAGCATCCGAAAGCAAAACACAATCTGATTGTCATTATCTCTAAAAACTTCTAATGTGGGAAGGCCCAGCTCTCTGGCCATAACCGCTTGTTCAAAACTTCGCCTGTAATGTTCCATGTGGCTCAACACCTGAGACTTAACATAATGATAAAAACCACAGCTGAGGTCTTTCTCAGTAAGCTTATTGACTTTCTTGAGCAGTCCCTCCAGCATTTTGGTCTGCTCCTTCTTTTCAGCTTTGAAGGCATTTTGGATTACAAACTCTGAATACTTCTCTACAGAAAGCATAGAAATCGGTTTGAGTTTAGATTTGCTTAAAAGATAATCATATATTTCTGCAGCTGACTGCTCCAGACCAAATTCTTCCATTGACTTTGCCAAAGAGAAAAGAGAAATATTTTGGGCCCATTCCTCCCCTTTTTCAAAACCATAATCAAATGCTTTGAGAAAACTTTTCTCAGCTTCATCCCACATCTCCAACTCTATTTCCGACAGACCTTTCATCATATAAGCCTGAGCGGACGGTTTGCTTTTAACCTGAAGACAGGCTTTTTCATGAGCTCTTTTATAAGCGAAATAAGCCATCCCCATTTTGTACTCTCTTTCCAACTCGCCTCCTCTGGAGTAAAAAGACTTGGATTGTTTGAGATGGGAAACACAGGATGTGAGAAAAAACAAACTCAGGACAAGAACCAATAATGCTTTATTTTTTTTATCCAAAATTCTATTCCTCTTTCTTTTTTATTTTCTCTTTCACTATATCCGCCACTATTTCCTGTACTTCCTTTTGAGAAAGAACCCCTGCACACAGTGCCCCGATCTCTTTAATCACAGATCCCAGTTTTTGAGTGAATTCTTTATTTTCTCTTAGGGGAGATAAACTTTGTTTCGCTTCAGTGACTCTTTCATCAAATTTGATGATGATATCCTTAAAGTTATTTGACTTGACTTCATTTTCAAAAAGAGCATTGAGAAAAGGATCTTTGAGGCCAAATATGGGGTAAAGATAATCAAATACAATTCTAAGAAAATCCATATCTTTGGCTTCCAGCTCCTTTTGAAAATAATGCTTAAGAGAATCTTTCTGAATAAAAAAATCTAGAACAAATTCATCTGGTTTATTCTTCAAAAATTCAGGGTCAGGCCATACCTGCCAGGAGAAAATACTTTTTTTCCAATCCTGGTGTCTGTTTACCAGCCAAACAAGGGCTGATGATATCACAGGAAAATAAAGACCTGTTTTTTGGGGCACAAATTCAGATAGGATTTCAATCGCGTTTTCTATCTGGTCTTCTATATCACTTTTTTTCAAATTCCTAATCCCTCAATTAACCTGTTCTGTTCATAAAAAAAGCGGTGCTATTATTATTATTTTCTTTTCAATGATATGCAAGATTTTTTCAAGAATGATGATTGAAACCTCAACTCATGAATGATCCCGATTGCTATAATAATGTATGAGTTAAAGATAAATTATTGAATATTTGGCTTTTGGCCCACTAAAATTAGGTGAATGGATATGACGGTACTGTTTTTTAGTACTGTTTTTTATATGGCTTGACTTTTATTCCACACTCAAGTAATTTTGAAATAGATAAAAGAGTGGAATACTCTATCCATTTGGAGGTTTAGATGTTTTTATTAGGACCGTTAGGCCCGGGAGAACTGATCCTCATCGCGCTTATTATTGTGATTATCTTTGGCGCCCGCAGGCTTCCAGAACTGGGAAAATCACTGGGTCAAGGCATAAAAAATTTCAAAAAATCCATCTCATCAGAAGAGAAAGAAGAAAAAAATAAGAAGTCTCTCAACGATAAAAACAAACCCTCTTCAAAGGATTGATGAAAAGGATTATTGAAGAGCTCTCTCGGAAGAGCCGAGAAAAAGATTCCCAACTCCAAAAAACGGTCGAAAAACTCCAAAAAGAAATCTCTGACTTTTCTGAAAAAATAAACACATCTAAACTCAATTCCTTAATCTCAGACTTAGAAAAGTCATTTAAAAAAAAAGTAAAGAAAAAATTTCGCGCTGATTCCCAGAGTAAAGAAATAGACCTTCTTTTGTTTTCCTCTATTAAAGAATTCCGCCAGGTCTTGAATGGAATCATCTCACACACCAAAGATTTTATGTCTTTATCCGTAGATATGGTGGAGTCAACTCAAGAACTCATGGAAGCCAAAGATAGAGAATGGGATGCTCTGAGCAGCAATCATGTCCAAATGATATTCAAGAGCATGGAGTGGAAAATCGACAAGCTCTCTGCCGATTACAAGGACGCCACAGCTTTGATGAAACGGTTCATTCTGCTCAAAGAAAAGCTCAATCAGCTTATTTCCCTATTAGAAAGAAAAGAGAAGCCCTCTTTGGATCAAGTCAAAGAAATACACAAAAGCATTGAAGATGCCCAGTATGCTGGCTTTGAAAACAGATTCCGCGGTTTGGATGAACAAGTTAAAGAACAGCAAAGAAATTACCTTTCCTATTTCAAAGAGGCAAGCCTTGTACTGGATCTAGGCTGCGGGAGGGGAGAATTTCTCGAGCTTCTTCAGCAAAATGGGATTAGAGCTAGAGGGATTGACATAAACGAACAGATGATCGAAACATGTAGAGATAAAGGACTGGATTGTGATAAAGCCGACATTTTGGAAACTCTTTCCGAATATGATAACAATTCTATAGGAGGCATCTTTTCATCTCAGGTGGTAGAGCATCTCGCTCCATCTTATTTAAAAAGGATGGTCGAGATGGCCTATCACAAGCTTTCTCCGTCCAGTACCATCATCATTGAAACAGTCAACCCTTTATCGGTTTTTTCTCTGGTGCAGATCTATTTCCTGGATTTATCACACCAGCAGCCCATTCATCCTCAGGCTCTGAGCTTTTTACTGAAAAGTTCAGGCTTTGAGGATATTCAAATTAAATACTCTGCTCCTCTGGAGAATGAGAAGCTCAAACCTCTCCCTGAAAAGGATGAAATCACAAGTCTTTTGAATGAAAATTTTGACAAAATCAATAATCTTCTCTATGCCCCCTCCAATTATGCAGCTGTGGCCAAAAAACTATAGATGGAGATATGATGAGCTTATACGCAGGGTTTGACCTGGGTGGAACTCAACTTAAATACGGTCTTATCAATGAAGACGGTTCAATTATTTATGACTCAAAGATAGATACTCCTGACAACACCTCCGAACTTTTCCAGCTTATGGAAAAACTGTGGGAGGAGCTCCAAGAAAAAGCCAAAAAAAGGCAGATTGCTGCCGTGGGATTTGGCATTCCTGGAATTTACAGCACTAAAAAAAATAAAATCCTGCAATCTCCAAACTATCCTGAAATTGACAATTTGGATATAAAGAATCTATTAGAGAAATTCATTCCAGTTCCGTTTAAAATAAATAATGATGCCAACATGGCTGCTTATGGGGAATTTAAAGCAGGGGCAGGCCAAGGATCTGACAGCATCGTGCTGCTGACTATAGGTACCGGAGTGGGTGGAGGAATTATCTTAAAGAAAACAATCTGGCAGGGAGAATGCGGATTTGCCGCTGAAGTTGGTCATATCATAGTTAACCATTCAGGAGAGCTCTGCAACTGTGGAAACAGAGGATGCCTGGAAACAGAAGTATCCGGACCTAAAATCGTGAGAAACTACCTCAATCTAATTCAGGAAGATAAAAAATTAACAGCCAAGGATGTAGCCTCACTGGCAAAAAAAGGAGATCCAAACGCCCTGCAGGCTTTCAATCAAGCAGGCTATTTTTTGGGCATTGGATTAGGAACCATCATAAACATGTTGAATCCAGATAAAATTATCCTTGGGGGAGGTATCATGAAATCATCCTCCCTTCTTCTAACCCCAGCGGTCAAAGAAGCAGCCAAGAGGTCCTTCAAAGCTTCTTTCAACTGCTGTCAAATTCTCAAGGCTCAGCTTGGAAATAAAGCCGGAATCATAGGCTCAGCAGCCTGGGCTAAAGACACACTGTCACGCTCAGCCTTATCCAAATAAGGAATGGTCTGAGTGGTCAATTGAAAAATAATTTTTGATATGATTTACTAAAAGAAACAAAATAGAGGAGGAAAAAACATGGATTTCACATTAACTGATGAACAAAAAATATTGAAGCAAACAGTACGGAAATTTGCCGAGAAAGAGATTCTGCCAAAAAGGGAAGAATTAGATGAGAAAGAAGAGTTCAGTTATGAAATCACTCAGAAAATGTTCGATTTGGGCTTTTTTGGCATTGTGATTCCAGAAGAATACGGAGGCATGGGCATGGACTATCTTTCTTATATCCTGGTGGTGGAAGAACTTGCCAGGGTGGATGGATGCCAAGCAGCCACGGTTTCGGCTGGAAATTCTTTGGGATCAGCTCCTGTTTATTATTACGGCAATGAAAAACAGAGAAAAGAACTTCTCCCTGAACTTGTTTCTGGTAAGCTGTTTGGATTCGGGTTAACTGAGCCTAATGCTGGTTCTGACGCTGGAGGGACTGAGACTACTGCGGTCAAAAAAGGTGGAAAATGGATTCTCAATGGATCAAAAATATTCATAACCAATGCCTCCACTGACATCACCCTGGGTTCGATCATCCAGACAGTCACAGGGGAAAGAGAAGATGGTAAAAAAGAATATACCTGTTTTTTGGTCAAACAGGATCTTCCTGGTTACAAGGCCACTCCCATGCATAAAAAAATGACATGGCGTTCCAGCAACACTTCGGAAATTTACTTGGATGATGTGGAAGTGACTGACGAGGCTATGCTGGGAGAAAGAGGGGAAGGTTTCCACCAGATGCTGGAAAGCCTGGATAACGGAAGGCTGGCCATTGCGGCCATGGGTTTGGGTGGGGCCCAAGGCGCATTCGAAGCGGCTTTGAATTATTCAAAAGAAAGGAAACAGTTTGGACGGCCTATCGGTAAGTTCCAAATAAACGCATTCAAACTGGCGGATATGGCTACAGAAATCGAAGCAGCCCGAAATCTTCTCTACAAAGCCTGCTGGCTAAAGGACAATGGAAAACCCTTTGGAAAAGAAGCCGCTATGTCAAAACTTTACACCAGTGAAGTGATGAAAAGGGTCTCCCATGAAGCGGTTCAAATCTATGGAGGCTATGGATTGATGGAGGAATATCCTGTCGCCAAATTTTACAGGGATCAAAGGCTTCTTGAGATTGGAGAAGGAACCAGTGAAATTCAACGTCTGGTCATAGCCCGAAAACTGGGAATTTGATTTTTTATCATTTACAAGAGCCCGTCAGAAAGAAGAAAAAGAACTTGGGGGGTCAGTTGTGATCAGCGATTTGCCAAATCAAAAGCAGTAAGATAGGTCATACGGATGATTCTTTCCATAAGAGAGGCGCTGACTTTTTCAACACTGTCGCTGGGGAAATAGAGGTGATTCACATAGTAACGTGATCCGAGGAGGCCTTTTTCTTCGCCGGTCCAGAGCGCGAATAAAATGGAACGCTTGGGTTTCACGGGGTTAAGAGCAAATGCTTCAGCGCCCATTTCTATAGCGAGTTTGGTTTTTGGATCACTCATCCGGCGCATCCTGCGGGGAGGATTGTATTTCTCTTTGAGTTCTCCTTTGTTAAAAGGCGAATCTCTATTCTTTCTAGGCCTCATTTGGGATTGTTTTGTGTGATTTTTTCCTTCAATCACATTTTTATTGACTG
>DASRVI010000115.1:0-7574 GCA_035655135.1 Acidobacteriota bacterium
TTTATCTTTGGATGAAGTTGATGAAGATGCTCTTGAAAGAAGGGATGAGCAAGTCAACCGATTATTATTAGAGCATGCGGCTCCTCATGAGATGGAAAGGCATAGACAGAAAGCCATAGATGAGTATAATATAAACCAAGAGTCAGAAAAAAATCAGATTGCTGAAAAAAAACTCATTAAGACTGCTAGAGAGAAGTATAAAATACCTTATGTTTCATTATTTTATTATTGATTGTATTTCATGATAGAAAAAATCCTTAAACTTTTAAAAAAGCACAGTTATGGGATCAGATTCCATAAGATAGCTCAAAAGCTGAACACGAATCACCAGGAGAAAAAGAAGCTCAGGAGTAAGCTCAAACAACTAGAGCGAGCCGGTTTGGTTTTTAGAATGGGGGGGAAGTATTATTTACATCGGGGAACAGAGTTGATAACTGGAAAACTGATTTCAGTAGTCAAGGATTATGGATTTGTGAAACCCAATCACAAGGAACTCAAAGATATATTTATCCCTCCCGGAAAATCAGGAAGTGCCCTGTTGGGAGATGAAGTGGAAGTAGCGTATTCTTATAATCAGAAAAAAGGAAAACCAGAGGGAAGCATTGTCCGAATTGTGAAAAGGGAGAAAAAGACCCTCCTAGGTGTTTATAAGAGAATCAAGGGCCGGGATTTATGTTTTCCTTTTGATTCTCCCTCTAAAGAAGGGATTCCCTTCAAACCTGAGTCCAGACATGGGCTGGAAGAAGGTGTTATCATTGAGTTAGAGCGCCCGAAGAATCAGTTGGTGAAAGTCTTAGGAAGGCCAAGTGACCCGGGAGTTGACACAGAAGTCATAATCAGAAAATATGGATTGCCCTCCTCTTTTCAATCTGATGCGTTTCAACAAGCAGAGCAGATAGAGACAAAATTCGATTCTAAAGAAATCAAAAACAGAAAGGATTTCCGGGATTGGATTTCTGTAACCATTGATGGTGAAGATGCCAGAGATTTTGATGATGCGGTCAGCATCAAGATGCTCGATGAAGGAAGATATCGTTTGGGAGTTCATATTGCGGATGTCTCTTATTATGTTGAAAAAGGTTCTCCTATAGACAAGGAAGCTTATTTAAGAGGAACCAGCGTTTATTTTCCTGATTCAACTCTTCCCATGCTCCCTGAAAAGCTGTCAAATCAGGTTTGCAGCTTAAGACCTAGAGAGGACAAGATGACCGTTTCTGTTGTCCTTGAAATTAACAGGAATGGAGAAGTGACGAAAAAAAATTTTTTCCGTTCTGTGATTCGGACTCAAGCAAGATTGACCTATAAATCAGTGTATAAGATTTTTTTAGGTGATGAAGAAGAGAAGAAAAATTATTCTTTTATTGTCTCTGATTTGATGAATATGAGGAAATTGGCATCTCTTTTGAGGAAGAGGAGGCTTGAGTCAGGAAGTCTGGATTTTGAGTTGGCTGAGCCAGAATTGGTTTATAGAAGAGGCGTACTGGATTCAGTGGTTCCTTTTAAACCGAATGAGGCCCACTGGCTTATTGAGGAATTTATGCTGGCTGCTAATGAAGCCGTGGCCCTTTTTATTTCAAATATGGATATGCCTATGTTATACAGAGTCCATCCTCCTCCAGCAAAAAAAGACATAGAAAGATTTAGAGAGATGCTGGATTATTTTGATTTGTCAATGCAGGCAAAGTACCCGGTCCAGCCCAAAGATATTCAATCAGTTTTAAAACAAATAAAAGGCCGGCCGGATGAGAAATTTCTTATCTTGGAATTGTTGAAGAGCCTTCAACTTGCTGTTTATTCACCAAAAAACACAGGTCATTTTGGTTTAGGGAAAAGGCATTACACTCACTTTACTTCTCCCATAAGAAGGTACCCTGATTTAATTGTCCACAGAATATTGAAAAGTGTGCTTGATGGTTCAAACACCTTTCTTTCTGATCTGGAGTTTCAAGCCGAACACTGCTCTAACGGAGAAAGGAATGCAGAAGAAGCAGAGAAAGACTTATTAGAATGGAGGATTTATCGAATATTGAAAGAGAAGATCGGAGAAGTATTCAGGGGGTTTATAGTGGGAGTTTCAAAATCTGGACTCGCGGTGGAACTGGACAGTTATTTTGTCACAGGAATCATACTTTATCATGATATGAAGGAGGATTATTATTTAAAAAAAGGTGATAAAATGGTATCAGGACGGAAGACTGGGAAAAAATACAGCATAGGAAAAAAAGTAAAAGTCGCGATTGTTTCTGTAAATCCTGAAGAAAAAAGGATGAACTTACAGCTGGCATAATAAAGACAGGTTATTTACATCCCAATGTATTTTGAAGCCGCATTAAATTTAAGAGACCGAGAAAAAGAAATCACCTCTGAAGATACAGTGGTTGTCTTTGACAAAAGGTTGAGAGCTTCAGTATTTTTTTATCCCTTTACTAATAAGAAAGCTAAAGAAAAATTTGTCCGGATTCAAACCAGAAAAAAAATCCAAGTTAAGTGGAAAGACAGATTCATGCTTAATAATCTTGAAACTGATGAGTTGATTGCAGAGGGAAAAGTGCTTATCCCAGAGACTGGAGACGAGATTCCTGAAGACCTGAAAGAGCATGAAGAGTTTTTAAAACAGCTGAATAAAAATGAAGACAGCATGATCTTTGCTCTAGCCAAGAAAAAAGGATTTCAAGGATTAGGCCAAAAGGAAATATCAGATTTTTCAGGGCTTTCCAAAAAACAAATTATAACTTTATGTCAGTGGTTAGAGCAGGAAAAGAAAGTAAGAATAGTATCCTTTAATCCAATCATAATAATTCCCCGAATGAGTTTGGATCTTTTGGGAGAAAAAATTATACGTTTAATCAAAGACTGCTGTAAGGCAGACGCCAAGCGAAAAGGCTTGAGTGTTGAAGAGATAAAAAAAAGTATCAACGCCCATCCTAAAGTGGTTGATTTAACAATCAACTATTTGAAATATTTAAACAGAATTAATGAAAAATATGATAAATTAGCCCTTTCTTCTCCCAGCGAGAATATTTCAAAAGCGGACGAGAGAATCTTAAGAAAAATGGAAGAGATGTGTAAAAAAGGTGAGTTTAAGAATTATTCTTTTGAAAAATTACAGGATATGTTTGGTGTGTCTTCAAAAAGATTTGACCGCTTGTTTGATATCCTGTTAAGAAGAAGAAAAGTTGTTCATGGAAAGGATGGATTTATTTTTTTTTCGGATTGGCTTGATCAATTGATTTCTTTTCTTCAAGAATCAGGATCTAAAGAAATAACGGTTGCTGAATTTAAAAAAATGTCTGGTTTATCCAGGAAGTACGCGATTCCTCTCTTAGAATTATTAAATAAAAATGGTGTGATAAGAAGAGAAGGTTCTGTTCATAAAATTTTGTCATTTCTTATTCTTTTTATCTAATTTTTTCTTCTTTTCTGGCTCTTCGTCTTTCTTTTTATTCAGGGCTGACTTCAATTTTTCTCCAAACAGTCCTCCTGCCAGCGGTTCTTTTTGTTCAGGTTTTTTAAATTCTTTTTTTTCTTCTGGTTTGGGTTTCAGGTGCTCTATCCCCTCTTCTTCTATTTCTTTTTCTTTATCTGTTTTCACAGCAAAAAAAGCTTCTAGTTCTGATTCTTCCTGTTCGATTTGTTCCTCGATTATTCTTTTTTTCCCTTTTTTACTGCGGGCTGGTTTTGCAAACTCAACTTCCTTCTTTTCTGTTTTTCTTTGTCTTTTCTCTAAAGGAGGTTCTTCAACAACAATCTCTTCTTCTTCCCTTGGGGGAGGTTTCGGTTTTGGTTTGGGCTTTTTCTTTTCTTTTTTCTTTGCTGGTTTCTTTTTCTTAGGGGGTTTTATTTCTTTTCTTTCTTCAAGATGTATTTCTGGAGTGCTGATTTCCCCGACTGTGCCGATTTCAGGAAGGGCTTCCTCTTGGGCTTCCAATATTTTTTCTTCTGCTTTTAGCTCTTCCTCAGTTTTAGATGGCTCTTCAAACTCCAAATCTTTTTCGGTTTTTATTTTTTCATGATAGAAAAACAAGCCCTTCTTTTTCTCTGACATGGCAAACTCTGGCGACAAACATAAGGTTTTTTCTATTTCTTCGAGAGAGGTGTGTTTGAGTGTGTCAACAAGGTGGAATGCTTTTCTATAATGTAGAGTTTGTCTTTCTCCTTCAAAGCCAAAGTTTTTAAATACAATGATGAGAAGCTCCCGCAGATCCTCCTTTTTTATCTGTTCTGACAGTTTAAGTAGGTTTTTAAGGGATTCATGCTCGATAAAGATTATTTTATTGGGAAGAGCATATGTTGATATTTCGTTTTCAGAAATAGAAAATTCATCCTTTTTTGCATTGTATTCAAGATAAGGAAGCGTGAGCTTCTTTTTTGATTTTTTTAGACGGAAGCTTATATGGTTTGAGTCTTTTTTCTTTAAAGTCAGACTGGCTCCTTGAGGAATAAAGTATTTTTTGTAGAATTCATCCAACCCTAGAAATATATTCAAGTCAGGGTAGTAAAAGGTTGTGAAATCTTTGTCCTCCTCTTCATCTGTGAAAACATATTCTCTTGTATCTGAGAGTTCTTTTTTAAGTGCTGATGGCATTTTTATGCCGCCTGATAAAACTTCTCTCCATGAAAGATAAATTTTAAGAGGAAATTTTTGTTCTTTTGTTTTTACGGGTTCATATGTTTCTTCTTCTAGATGGGGAAGTTCCGCTTTTTCTGCGGATAAGGGCAGGTCTTTTAAAAAAGAGTCAAGGATTTCTTTCAAAAACCATTTGCCCCATTTATCAGTGGAAACACAAACAAATGTCTTCTTATATTTCTTACTTAAAATGTGATTTAAACTCAGACAATATATGTCAAATTTGTCATCTTCAGGTTTTATGTTGAAAAATTTTTCAATTAATTTTTCAGTGGAAGCTGATTGTTTTTTTTCTCTAAAAAGTTTTTCTATTTTTTCTATTTTATCATCGAGAATTTCAATTTTCTTTTTAGTTAGCTGCCAGTGTTTATTCCAACCAAAGAATTCGTCAGATTTTGAAATCGATTTTCTGAGATTTACGCTCAAGGTTTTCATGTCTTTTTCTGTCATGGGAAGCCTATGAAGTCTTGGGTCGTCTTCTTTTTTTATTGCTTCAGGAGTTCTGCACTTGCCTTGGGCTGAGGGGAGAAGCACTTGGGTGTTTTTTCTTTTCATATAGTCTATATGCTTGCGGAATATCCCTCCTCCAGTGTAATCCACTTCGAGCATTTCACAGTTAAAATCAGGATATTTTATTTTGTTCGTGACTTTGAGGACAACTCTATCTTGAAAATGTTTTTTTTCTTTGCTGCTTATTACAAGAGGTTCATCGTATTTTTTACAAATCAGGTCATTGACTTCATAGGTGCATTCTGAATCGTATTTTAAGACTTCTTGATTTAACTGCCTTGCATTTTTTTTGTAAGCGAGACTTTCTGTGAGTTCTCCTAAAGTAGGGACATTGTTTTGTTTTGAAAGTTTTTCCTGTATAAAATCGAGGTCTTTTTTTAATACTTTTGTGTTTTCGCTTGACTTAGCCATTTTTATATTTCTCTTTTCTTTTCTTTTATTAATGATACCATAATCGCTTTCGTAATATGAAGCCTATTATCAGCCTGGCTTAGAATTAAAGACCGAGTTGGAGGAATTTTCTGGTGTATACTTTCTTCCCATTCCTTAGAAGGGAGGCTGAGCATAAAGAGAACATCTTTTATGGAATTGGAATAGACATGGTCCATAAATGAAAATTCTTTTTCAGATTTAGAGGAATAATTTGGCTCTATATATGAATAATAGATTATGTTAGCATTTAGCACTGCTTCTTGTGGATTTTCTGTTATTCTATAATTAAATCCTGTTTTTTTCCCTTTGGCCTCTGCCACATCTATGACTTCCTGTTCAGGTTTATTTTCTGGAGGAGTTGCTATATGGATATATGTTCCAGCTAGAGACGAGGCTAAAAGCAGGCTGTGACATATATTTTTTTGATTCCCAATAAAAGCTAATTTGATATCTGTAAGGTCTTTGTAGTGTTCTTTTATGGTGAAAAAGTCGGCTAAAGCCTGGCAGGGAGAGAAAGTTTCTGAACCAGCGTTTATTACTGGAATTTTTACTGTTTTACCAAGCTCTATTATATGGTTATGACTTTTTATCTCTATGACTATTCCATCTACTAATCGTTCAAGACATTGACAAGAAGCTTGAGATAACTTTTGATAACTTGCCTGAATATCTGGGTATTTCATAATCACTGGCTGTCCTTTAAGAGAAGAAACGGCAACCTGAAAACTGACCTTAGTGTAAAAAGAAGGATTTTGGAATACTCCCGCTACCGTGCATCCTGAAAGACTATTTTTGAAATGTTTGGGTCTTTCTTTTATTTCACGGGTAAGGTCTAATAGTTCACTGAATTGATAGATAGAAATTTTATCCAGAGAAAATAGATTTTCAATCATTGACCCCCCTAAGGAGACGGGATGATGGTGGTTCCGGAACGATTGATCAGAGCTGCTTTGAGGTGGTTTGCGGAGGTGATAATGACTTTTTTGCCGCCGTTTTTGATATATTCTACTGCTGCTTCTATTTTCGGTCCCATTGAACCTGGAGGAAACTGCCCTTCTTTTAGGTGTTTCAAAGCTTGTTCTATTGTCATTTTTTTTAGTGGTTTTTCGCGGGGAGAGCCAAAGTCCAAATACACACATTTGGTGTTGGTAAGGATGATAAAAAGATCTGCAGCCACTTCTCTCGCTATCAAACTTGAAGCAAAATCTTTATCAATGACAGCTTCTACTCCTTGGAATAGGCCTCGTCCATTGATAATAACTGGAATTCCCCCTCCTCCAGCAGCTATGACAATTTTTCCTGAATGAACGAGGTCGTATAATACTTTTTTAGGAACGATATCTATGGGTTTGGGTGAAGGGACCACTTTTCTGTATCCTCTTCCAGCGTCTTCGACCATTTCCCATTTTTTTTGCCGTTTAAGCATTTGAGCTCTATATTTGGAATAGAAAGGTCCTACAGGCTTAGTAGGATTGTTGAAAGCAGAGTCTTCTTTATCAACCACGACTTGAGTTATTAATGAAGCGATGTGCTTATCTATTGAATTTTTCCTAAGTTCATTTATGATCGCTTTTTCAAGCATAAATCCCATGCTTCCTTCAGTCATGGCATCGCAGACTTCAAGAGAGAAAGGAGGGACCTTATTTATTGACTCCTCCATTTGGATCAGGAGGTTTCCAACTTGTGGGCCGTTTCCATGGACAACAATCGGATCATATCCTTTTTTTACAATATGGCTTATCAGCCGGGCTGCCTTCTGGGCGTTCTTCATCTGTTCAGATTGAAGTCCGCGCTGTTCTTTAGGTAAGATGGCATTCCCGCCAAAGGCGATTAATGCTATTTTTCTTTTCATCAGAATTGGCTTAGGATTTCAGTGAGGTTAGGTGATCCGATTTCTTCTAGGTCATAGGAGACACGAAGTATTTTCTTATTTGTTTTTATGAGTTTTCCCAGGTCAATTGGAGTTCCACTGACCACTAGATCGCATTGGCTGTTATCAATGGTC
>DASRVI010000116.1:0-7008 GCA_035655135.1 Acidobacteriota bacterium
CTTTTTTAGGGAGCCTAGCCGCGGCTTTAGTCACTATAAGTTTTCAAAGTTTCAGGGCGGCCTTTAAGAATCCAGCAGATGTCCTCCGTGCTGAATAAAAAGGAATCAAAAACTTGGTATATCAATTTGCCCAACTTATTCGTCTTATCCCAGATGTTTTACTCAATTACTTTTTATGAGCTTTATAAGAGCTATAGTAGTCCTTCCTCTGCTTTTATCGTTTTATTTCTTCAGTATCAGAAAATGACTATTTTTTATGGAAATGTATATTTCGTGCTCTGCCTAAACTGAGAGAAAATCCTGTTATTTCATTGGCTTTATTTCGGGTAAAATCCAAGTTCATTCCCTCGACCGTGAATCTGTCTGGAGCCATATGTTCTAATTCCATTGGCTCGTATCTGTTTTTAGCCATCAAGGTTTCTTCCTTATTCAGGATTTGATAAGTTGTCAGGAGCTCATCGCTGTAGTATTTTCCGACATATTCCCTTAATTCTTTCTGAGTTAAAGGAGAGATTGGGGGAGCCTTCTCCAAGATTGCTCCCTCCTCTCCTCCCATAATTAATTTTGCCTGGGGTTTTCCCTCAGCGGAAAGAGAAAATTTAAAAGTGATGTCATAAGGAGCATCCAAAGCTTTAAAAGTCGTCTTACTTACTGGGATCAGAAGAAAGCTCTGTCCCCGCAGAGCAGTCTCCAGTTTATCTTCTTTGGCCGAAATGATTATCCACCTTCCGGCTTGCTCATCATAATAATGGCCGGCCTTTTCTTTCAGTTCTTCTTCAGAGAGTTTAACTGGAGCCACTATTTTTTCTTCTTTCTTCTCCTGGGGTTCCTCTGTGAAGTGGTCAGAAAGATAGATGTCAGCAACTTTCTGGCAGAGTGAAGAAGGGTTTATAGAGCTCATATTGGCCAAACACACCACAGAAAATTCCTGCTCTGGGAAACGAGTAAATCCAGCCCGGAAACCGACCCAGCCTCCTCCGTGGCTTACGGTTTTCAATCCCCTGTACTCACTTATTCCCAATCCAAAAGCATAATCGAGCTTCTTGCCGTTCTTCAGCTTGCCCACAGTTTGAACCAAGTCCATAAGGTCCTTGCCTAATTTGTGGTTGTAAAAGGCCTGATCCCAGAGATACAGATCCTGGACCGTTGTGTAGAGGCCTCCATCTCCGACTTGATCGAAAGTACTCATGTTGATACGAAAGCCATTTTTAGTAGGAGAATACCCGTCAGCCCGGTTTTTGACGATTCGAGTCAGATCACTATGGAAATGGGTGTTTTTCATACCCAGGGGTTTAAAGATATGTTCTTGAGCAAACTGATTGAGAGTTTGACCGCTTACTCTTTTTAATATTATTCCCAGTAAAAAGTAACCTGAGTTGGAATATAAATATTTTTCTCCTGGAAGAAAATTCAAGTTTTTCTGGCTGGCAATGATTTCAATTGTCTCTTCAATGGTGGGATGATCAAGGTAGCTGACATAACCCGCAAAAGAGAGGAGGGAACAGTAATCCCGGATTCCACTGGTGTGGTGGACAAGATTTCTTATAGTGATGGTCTTTTCATATCGGGGCATTTCTGGAATATATTTGCGGATATCATCGTCAAGTGAAATTTTACCCTGCAGGGAAAGAATGGCGATGCAGGTAGCTGTGAACTGCTTGGAGGTCGAGCCGATGCGGAAAACTGTGGTAGGAGTTATGGGAATATTATGCTCCAAATTGGCCATACCGTAACCGCGTTCATAAATAATTTGACCATCTTTGATTACAGCCAGAGCGGCTCCTGGAGAAGAGGTGGAATCCCACTTAGCAAATATCTCATCTACCCAGTCTGTTTTTTCGGCAGCTGTGGTAAGCGAAAAAAAGAATAGAACCAGAATAAGCGCCCATATCAGTCTTGATTTGATTGATTTGAATAGAATTATAGACATTTAAAACCTCCTTTATTATTAGTTTGATAAATAATTTACTTTTTTTTGTACTTTTTTTCAAATTATTTTTATTTGACAAATTATTTTTACTTTTTTAATATAATTAGTTATAATTTAACAAACAAAAAATAATATATATGGAAATTTATTATATTTATTTTTTTTAAAAGGAGGTGGTATTCAAAAAATCAAAGAAAGTTATGGCTTTAGTGGGAAGGTAATCTTCTCAGAACAAGGGATTATAAAAACAGAAAGGAGCAGTAAATGGAAAATCAGATAAGGGGAACTTTCATTTTATGTTTAATGTTCGCCTTCCTTTTAACTTTGGGATTTGCCCAGGCAAAATACGGAGTTATTGAAGGAAAAGTGGCGGATGCCGAAGGAACTCCTCTTCCAGGAGTAACAATTCAGGTTTCGTCTCCTGATCTTATTGGAGGAGCTCAGGTTAAGATCACAGATCAAAATGGGAGATTCCGATTTCCCGCTCTTCTTCCAGGAATGTACATGGTGGAAGCTTCTCTGGAAGGATTTATTCCTGCTAAAAGAGGGAATGTCAGGCTGTTCGTAGGACAGACCATCACTGTAGATTTAGTTCTAGAAATAGGGAAACTGGAGGAAGAAATCACTGTAGTGGGTGAGGCTCCCCTTGTTGATGTCAAGGACTCCCAAGTGAATGTGACCAATCTTGACGATGAAATAATAAGAAATATCGTTTCAGCCACGAAAGGCAGGTCTTCCACCAGCGGAATCCTCAATCTAGCCCCTAATGTCCAGGATTCCAGTGCTGCCGGTGCCCCATCCAGGGTGAGTAACCAATGGCAGATAGACGGAAATGTGGTCTCCTACATTGGATCAGGAGCTGACTGGACCTATCCGGATGTCAACATGATAGAAGAGGCCCAGGTAGGAGGATTCGGAGCCAGTGCAGAATACGGAGGATTTACTGGTGCCATGTTCAACACTATACTGAAAAGCGGCGGCAACAATTTTGAAGGCATGGCCGAATTTGTCTATTCAGGGTTGGGATGGAGAAATGAGAACATCGATATCTCAGATAATAAATTTTCGCTGTATACAGAACCACCCCGTGAACTCAGTCTTCAAGTTCACTTTGGAATAGGAGGACCCATATTAAAGGATAAGCTCTGGTTCTATGCTGGAGGCGGACAGAGGCAGGATGACACTGAGCTCCAAGGATTTGATAAAAGAGCATCTTCTCAGCTTCCCAATGGTGCTTTAAAACTGACCTATCAAATGAATAAAAACAACCGATTTCATGCTCTCTTCTGGGCTGAGCAGTTTTTGGTTTTAAATAGAGGGTTTAGCGTTCATCGTGCCCCTGAGTTCGCTTATAAAGATATCGGGCCGGATTTTACCTTGACTCTGAGCAACCTCCATACTTTTTCGGATAAGACATTTTCTGAGCTGAAAGTTGCTTACTTTTGGTGCATTTATGACAAGCTCCCCAATCAGGGAAGAGATGTATCCGAACATTACGATGCCCAGACAGGGGCGTACACTGGTAATTATGGATGGTGGAGTGAGTCTAATACAGGCCATTTATCAGTAAGTGGTAACCTGTCCCATCACGCTGATGATTTCATCCAGGGATCCCATGATTTTAAGTTCGGCGTCGAGTTTCTTACTGGCTATGACAACTATGCCGGTGGATACCCAGGAGGATACAACTACGTGGACAATGTCTATACCTATTATGACCAGCAGTTCCACAATTATGCTTATTCATACGAATTGAACCTCCAGTCTACAGCCTGGAAAATGATAGCCTTTGCCCAGGACTCTTGGAGTATCACTGACCGCTTGACCATCAATCCCGGCATACGGTACGGGCACAGAAGAGGCACCCTGCCCAACAAGAGCTCCTCTGCCATTTTCACACCAAAAGGTACCATATCGCCGAGAATCGGATTTACCTGGGATATTTTTGGAGATCACACCACTGCCTTCAAAGCCCACTATGGAAGATTCTACGATGCGCTGAAGACCAGATACTTTGACTCAGCAGATGTCGGTATAGAAGACTGGGTTATGTATGAAGTTATGCCGGATGGATCAAAGGCGGAGGTGTACAGATATGTTTATACCAATCCCACAAATGTTGATCCCGATATCAAAATGCCTCACACAGATCAGTTCACATTAGGCCTAGAAAGAACCTTTATGAGAGACCTGGCCGGAGGGGTATCCTTCATCTACAGAGAATACGGAAATTTCATTGCTAAGATAAACACAGCTGCAACCTGGGGAGAAATTCCATTCACGTTTAAAGATGAAAACGGAGTGGTGCAGACTATACAGGTTTACGACAAAACATCACCTAGTTCAGCAGACCAGTACCTCATCACCAATCCCAAAGCAGGTATGTCTGAGGGCGTGATTATTGATCCCAAAAACAAGTACACAGGCTTCTCATTGTTTTTGAACAAAAGATTCTCTAACGGATGGATGGCTCACGCCGCCTATTCTTATGGCGAAGCAAAAGGGAACCACAGCAACACCTACACGGGCGGTTCTTCAGGCGGCAGCTATTATCTCAACCCCAACAGCCAGATCAATGCATACGGCCATTTGCCCAATGACCCAACTCATGTGATTGATGTCTATGGAACATTCCTTCTGCCCTTGGATTTTAGCTTTAGTCCCCGATTCCACTATCAAACAGGCAATAACTGGACCAGATACATACCTGCACTTGTAAGTGGTCGTCCAAGCGTATATCTTGATCCCAGAGGATCCAACAGAGTTCCTCCTCAAATAGATCTGAGTTTTAGACTGGAAAAGTATTTAAGGTTTACAGAGAGGATGAGGCTGGGATTAATCGCGGATGTATTCAATGCATTCAACCAGGGAGTAGAAAGAAGTGTGGTATCCAGAGTGGATAATATAAACTTTGGGAAAGCGGATTCGGTCAATGATGGAAGGTCTTACAGAATTTCGGTGCGCTTTTACTTCTGATTTCTTCTGAAAAAAGGGGGGGAGATTTGTACTCTCCCCCCTTCCTTAAAATTTGTAACTGTCCTTTCTCAACATCATCTTTAAATCCCCAATTCTTGTCTGTTGAATCCGTTCCTTTGAGGAGCTCTTCTGAGGAAAAATCCCCTAAAAACATAAAAAAAAGATTCTATCTTCTTTTGAAAGGATAGCTGCTGTTCCTGAATAGACTTCTTATGTATCTATTCGATTGTCCGGTATAATAGGCAGTACGAGGTGAGAAGGATGTTCGGCATCATGATAGATTATCTGGCGGGCTATTTTTCTCTCTGTGTCACTTCCTATGTCATTGCCGGTGTTGGTATTGGGAAGAAAACCAGGAAAGTTACTGCTGGAAATTTCTAGTCGAATCCGGCGTCCTTTTTTGAAAAGATTCCCGGTAGCCCAGAGGTCAATCTCATATTTATATATCTTCCCGGGCTCGATAAGGGTTGGCTTTTCGAAAGAATCACGGTATCTGGCTCTTACAATTCCGTAATTGAGGCCCTGGGCTAAATCATTGGGATGCACATCCACCAGTTTACCGGTAAAATCAGTATCCACGGCAGAAGAAGCAGCATACAAGATGACCTTTACAGGACCAACCACCATCAGATCTTCTTTAAGGGGTTCTGAGGTATATACCAGAACGTCGTCCCTTCTTTCCATAGGTCTTTGATCCAGTAAATCCGAGTCAGTGCTACTGGGCACGGGATGAGCGGGGTCATAGGTGAATCGATCCACAGGCTCAGAATTGGGATGAGTGATATTGAGAGTTCCGTCACCGATAAGGCTGTTGGCCCGGCCTCCGCTGTGAAGAAAAAATTTGGTGAATTGAGTTTCAGGGAGAGGCCAGTCAGCGGCTGTGATCCAATCATTCATCCCCATCACAAATATTTTAATAGGAGGAGTATCCATAATTCCCGTATCAATCCCTTTGAGCCAGTGGTCGTACCAACGCAAGTGAAGTTCGTTGAAATCAACTTTAGCCTGGGGCCCAAAATCGATTTCTCCCACCTTGGTGGATGAGCTGCAATGGCTCCAAGGGCCGATAAAAAGTTTCTGGTTCTTCCGACCTTGTTCTGAGTACCCTTTTTTAAAGACGCCAAGAAAATTCCTGATGGTCCCCATTATATCAGAAGAACTGTACCAGCCGCCGATGTTAAGGGAGGGGACTTCGATCAAATGGTATTTGTTGTGAACGCTGGTTCGTTTCCAGTACTCATCATAGATAGGATGCTTGAAGTAGTCTTTCCACCAGGGAAAGTGGAAGCCGATAGATTCATCCGCCTCATTTAAAGGCAGATTCATGTAGATTTCTTTCCAATTAAGTCCTTCCCTTCTGCCCTGCCGTCCGGTTCCGCCTGCTGTTCCCACACACCAGCCTAACCAGCCCTGGTAGACGCCTCCTCTCATAAATCCTCCGTCGAAATAAGAATCAGAAGTAGCATCTCTGGGGACCATACATTTAAGATGGGAATTCCTCAGATGAGCGGAGTACCATTGAATACAACCACCGTAGGAACATCCATAAGTCCCGATTTTTCCGTTTGACCAGGGTTGGCTGCCGCACCATTCATAAGTATCGTAGCCGTCCTCAGCATCATAGATTTCGATATAAAATTTACCCTCTGAGTCATAACGGCCGCGACAGTCCTGAATTACCACCACATATCCCCGGGAAACAAAATACTCAATAAACTCTTTTCCGCTGGAGTGAAAAATATCCCGATTGCATTTGCCGTAATAAGTGCGAGTGAGCAATACGGGAAATTGTCCTTCTGCGTCAGGTCGGTAGACGTCCGCAGAAAGCTTTACTCCATCCCGCATAAGCACAGGAACATTGAATTCAGCTTTGACTTCATATTGAGGTTTTGAGAGCTTTTTTGAGCCTTGTTCTGGATTGGTGAATGCTGGGAAAAAAATCAAGAAGGAGACAAAAAAGCACCAGAAAAGACAAGATTTTTTTCTTCTCATTTATTCCTCCTTAAATAATATAGGAAAAAGGAAAACGCTTCTTATTATTTATTTTCTGTTAAAAGCAGTAATTTTCCGTTTAAAACATTGGTATATTGCTCATTTTCAAT
>DASRVI010000117.1:0-4698 GCA_035655135.1 Acidobacteriota bacterium
GGATACATTCAGCCCCATCCAGGGAAATTTTTTCGGAACTGGATGCTGTTTGGAGGTCCCTTTGCCAACTATGACTTTGGCGGGAACAATATATGGAAGGGAGCTTTGCTTTCGTTTGAAGGGCAATTTCTCAATTATTGGAGTTTTAACACCATGGTGGCCTACAATCCTGAGATTTACAGCAAAACACTGACTAGAGGAGGACCTTTGGCTTTGATCCCTTACGGCTATCAAATCGATGCCAGTTTTTCAAGTGACAGCCGGAAGCCGGTGGTCTTTTCCATGAATAATCATTTTTATAATAGACCTCAAGAAGGTTTTGATATAAGTTCGAGTGTTTCTATAAGATGGAAGCCGCTCAGCAGCATCAGTCTATCAATGGGCCCTGGAATTTTTCTCAGCGAATCAGATGTGCAGTGGGTGACCCGGGTCAGTGACCCTTTGATGACCGAAACTTATGGAACAAGGTATGTGTTTGGAAAAATCAAGCAGGATACCCTATTTACTGAAATAAGACTCAACTGGACTTTCACACCTCGACTAACTTTACAGCTTTATCTTCAGCCCTTTATGGCTGTAGGCCAGTATAGTGATTTTAAAGAACTCGCCAGACCCAGGTCTTATGAGTATCATACCTATGGAGAGAATGGATCTAGCATTGGATTTGAAAATGGATATTACCAGGTGGATCCAGACGGAGCCGGTCCAGCGTCTGAATTTTCCTTTACCAATCCTGATTTCAATCTAAAATCATTGCGGGGAACTATGGTGTTTCGCTGGGAGTATCATCCCGGTTCCACTCTTTATTTTGTTTGGACCCAGAACCGTGCGGATTATTCCCATCCAGGCGATCTTGCCTTTGGCCGAGACTTGAGAGATCTGTTCACAGCCCCCGGGGATAATATTTTCTTGATCAAAGTCTCCTACAGATGGAGCCACTAAAGACGAAATTCAGGTTAATTAGGTTTTGGATAAGTCGCGGAGAAGAGACCGTGAGGCCTTTGGTGATTCAATGAAAAGGCGGGCTTGAGTAGGCCCATATCCTACTTTTATAGAAATGGCTTTGTCTGGTAGTTCTTTAAACAATTCCTCGTCAGTCCAATCGTCCCCCAATGCCAGTATGAAATCCCATTCTTTCATTCTCAAAAAGTGGCTTGCGGCTATCCCTTTATTGATGCCGGCTACTCTGACTTCTATGACTTTGTTTCCATGCATCAATTGAAGATTTGTATTGGCTAAAAATTCATTGAGATTGTCAAACAGCTCATGGGAACGGATTTCTCCTAACTCAGGGCTGGCATTCCGGTAATGCCAGGCAAGGCCGAATTCTTTTTCTTCTACAAAAGAGCCTGGAACCCGGGATTCATAGGTTTTAAGTAAGGGCTTAATCCGGTCTTTCCATTGGGAAGAGATGGTGCCCTGTTTTTCCCATTGGTCCTTCTGAGACATCTTTATCCAAGATCCGTGCTCAGCCACTAGGGAACACTTGATATCACCCAGCCACTGCTCCATGGTATTTTTTTTCCTTCCGCTTAAGATAACCACTTGATTATTGGTATTATTTGAAAGGGAGAGAAGGAGTCTTTTTAACTCTTTATCTGGCTTTGAATCCTCTGGTTTTTTAGAAAATGAGATCAGTGTTCCATCATAATCAAAAAGCAGAAGCCTTGACTTGCTTTTTTTATATTTAGATAGGATTTCCTTTTTCCAGTGTTGATTTAATTTTCTGTGCTCCCGACTGGCTTGAATACTCTTTGTCTCTTCAATGCTGTTTATAAAACTCTGAGTCCAATGTTTTATGTCGTATTCGAGGATTCGTTTTCTCATGGTCTTCATTCGGGATACTTTTTCTTTTTGCGGCATGGTCAGAGCTTTTTTTATAGCTTCTACGATCTCGTTTTTATTATGGACATTGACTATCAGTGCTTCCGCCAGCTCTTCTGCCGCACCGGCAGTTCCACTTAGGATTAGCACTCCATTGTTATCTTTTTTTGCAGCAACATATTCCTTGGCCACTAGATTCATGCCGTCCCTCACCGGAGTAACCAGTGCAATATCAGCGGCTGAGTACAGAGAAATAAGTTTTTTAAACGGACGAGAACGATAGATATAATTGACAGGCGTCCAGCTGGGAGTTCCAAATCTGCCGTTTATATTTCCAACCAGCCTGTCGATTTCTTCTTTCAGCTGTCTGTAATGACTCACTTTTGTTCTTGAAGGAACACACAGCATGATATAAGTAATCTTTTTTCGCCATCTTCGGTTTTTAGCAAGGAAAGATTCAAAGGCTTTCAGTCGGTGAGGTATGCCTTTTGAATAATCCAGTCGGTCGACAGAAAGGATGATTTTGTTTTCTTTTCCTATCCTTTGTCGGCACTGCTCTGTTTCTTCCTGGACCTCAGGATCAGCAAGGAGGGCGTTATTTTTTTCAATATCCACTCCCATGGGAAAATTATCAACTCGGACTATTCGGTCATCTATAGAAATAGATCCAAATTCATGCTCGTAGCCCAAGAGCCTTAAAGCACTGCTTAAGAAATGTCTTGCGTATTCATAAGTATGGAATCCTAAAAGGTCAGCACCTGAGAGTCCCTCTAGAATTTCCGTCCTCCACGGCAGTATCCTGAATATTTCTGATGAAGGAAAAGGGATGTGAAGGAAGAACCCAATTGAGCTTTTGGGAAACATTTTCCGTATTAGTTTGGGTAAAAGCATGAGATGATAGTCGTGGATCCAAAAAGTGTCATCAGGTTCAGCTATTTCTATAACTTCCTGAAAAAATTTTTGGTTGGCTTTTTGGTAGGCTTTCCATTCAGGCTCCTCAAATGTACTGTAGGTTGAAAAGTAGTGAAACAAAGGCCATAGAGTTCTGTTTGAAAATCCATAGTAATATTGATCTAATTCTGTACGAGTGAGAAAAACAGGATAGCATTGGTGTTCATTAATCAGACGTTCTTTTATATAATTTTTTTCTCTGCTGTTTCTGGGGATATAACCCGGCCAGCCAATAAAAATTACTTTTTTTTGTTGTTTTAAAGAACGGAGTCCTGTGGCAAGTCCACCTGGGCTTTCCTTTAGTCTAATTTGCTTCTTTTTTCTGCTGACACTCACAGGGAGCCTGTTAGAGACCACGATAAGTTTGTTTTTTGAAGATTTATTGCTGCCCATAGATACTGTATCCAATTTATAGTCTAACTTTTTATTCAGATAATTTCAAATTTTTCCCTCAAAAAGGGGGTATTTCTGTTTCCTTTATAGAGATTGTTTATTTAAGGAGGGAAAGGGGATGGGATGAGGAATCCCCTGTGAGGGCTGAGCAGGCATGGTTCCAGATATGTTTGCGAATAAGGCGAAAAATTTGATTCTTATATGAGAATATGCGATAATCTATTACTCATGAGAATTTTACCTGTAATTTTCAATCAAATTCCATATATTTTTTAGCCCTATGAATTATCTTTTCAAGGATAATAAAATGGGATCAGATATTCTTAAAAGAAAAAATCCAAACAATTCCAATTCTCATAACAAGGAGAATGAGTCTTTCTGATGGCAAGTAACCCGGAATTATTCACTCAAACAAAAGTTATCAAGAAAAAAGATTTAAGACCTGAGCCAAAGGATAGAATACGAAAACTTCTTCAGCTTGGGAGAAAAAAGGGTTATCTTTTTATAAAAGAGATTAATGGCTTACTTGAGGAAGGCTTTGATACAGAAAGAGAATTTGATGAATTTATTGAAGCCTTAGATAAATATAAGATTAAGATTAGAAACAGACAAAGAGAAATCAAGCAGCAGCCCAAAAAACCAGAAAAGACTAGGGTAAGGGGGATTGAAAGGACCACCGATCCCGTCAAACTCTATTTAAAAGAAATGGGGAGCATCTCCCTTTTAACCAGAGAGGGAGAAGTCGCTTTAGCAAGACAGATAGAAAGAAGTGAACGAAATATATTGAAAGCACTTTCCAGCACTCCGTTTTTATTTGAATTGATTTGTGATGCAGAGGAAAAGTATCAGTATGATGAGAAAATACTTAATAATATGTTTGATTGCGATGAATGCAGCCTCTCAGAAGAAAGCGCTGACAGAAGAGAGGACCAGATATTCAATATAATATCACAAATCAGAGGATACTACTCAAAACTTGAACGAATTTCTAAACCAAATCAAAAAAGAACCGAGGCGCTTCGGATTCTCTCTAAAATAAATATATTACTCAGGTCTCTCCAAATTAAGCCTGAAATCATTGAAAAGGCTGTAGAGAATCTGCGTTTAAAGCTGGAAGGAATTAACAAGCTTGAGGAGATCAAGGAGGAATTAAGAGCTAAGTATAGGCGCAAACGTAAACGGAAAAAGAAGCTCTATATTAGGAAACAAATAATGGATACTGAGAAATTGATTGATAGTATTCAGGAACAAGTGGGACTTGATTTTGATACAATGAAAAAGATAATGCGCATCATCAAGATGGAGCAAAAAATGAGTGAGCAAGCTAAGGAAGAGCTGGTTGCTGCCAATTTAAGATTAGTTATTTCCATAGCAAAAAAATATATCAACAGAGGGCTTCACTTTCTGGATTTGATTCAAGAAGGAAACACAGGATTGATTAAAGCAGTCAATAAATTTGAGTATAAACGCGGATACAAATTTTCAACCTATGCGACCTGGTGGATCAGACAGGCTATCACCAGAGCGGTT
>DASRVI010000118.1:0-2539 GCA_035655135.1 Acidobacteriota bacterium
AGCCTTAATGTCAGATATCGAACCAGAAAAACTGGACAGTCCCCCTATTATCCATGTGGTGAGCTATTCAGAAGCCCTTTTTCTCGCCACACCCAAAGTCATCAATGAAAGCATTCGGATCACCAAAGCATCTTTGAAAAATTATCCTGAATACAGGAGAAAAAATGCGGTTTTTGATGTCATATCAAGTCCTGAAATTAAAGATGAAGCCCAGGAGCTGTATGAGGAATCCAAAACCATGATTGATCATATGCAAAAAAGCATCCCTAATCTATATTCAAGTGGAGGGCTTTACAAAGTTTTTAAATCAGGATACTTTCCCGTCCCCCATCTCTGGGAAGGCAGAGATAAATTTTCTAAAGCAGTCAACTGGAAAACAAAACTCATTCGTGGCGGGATTCAGGTGGTTCAAGAAAACGGGGAGAAGATGCCTGTAAAAAAAAGACTTGCTCAAATCAATCAAATGATGGATGGAAATTAAAACTAATCCATTTTTTAGTTTGAAATATATCCTTTGCGGTGGACAATTCTATAATTTTTTTCAGGTATTTTGACTTCAATTTCTTTGAATTTTCCATCCCTAACATAGTTTTCAGGAGAATAATAGATAAGATAATACTGTTTAGACGCTTCAACTGCATTCTTCATCAATAAATCGGCTCTCATGGAACTTTCTATATATCCTCCGGTGGCATCAGCCATTTCCCTGAATGCACTGAAAATATCTTCGGATCTCTCCTGAAAAATCACTCCAGGAACAATATCCTTGTGGCTGGACATGAATAAAAAATGAATGGAAATGGACCGGTCTGCATAAATCTGCTTGACTTTTTCCACATCAAATGTGATTTCTCTTCTGTAAAAATCCATGATGCCGGAAACAGTCTGCTCTATATTGGGTGTGTCTTGATAAAGAGCCATGTATTGAGTGAGTATCTTAGGATCTATTTGAGGAATATATTCATTTTGATAAAAAAGAAAAACATATTTTTGGCCTTCCTTATCCTCCATAAGGTCGGCAAAGTCAATCATTTTTTCCTGGCTGACATATCTCATCTCATCAAGCCTTCCTAGGATATACTGATATCTCATCAATTTCTCGCCAGTTGTCCGCTCTTGGAGTTCAAAAGAAGCATTAGATCCTTCTCTTGCATAAAGACTTTCTCTCTGCTCGAGGGAAGCGGAAATGGAAGAAGCCAGCTCAGTGAGTTCCTGAATCATGGACCTGTACTCTGAACTCCCCATCAACGCATCCTTTCTTAATATTCCCCTTAACTGTTTCACTATTTCATCCCTTGACTTGAGTTCCAGAGCTTTTTCTCTTAACTTATAGGAACTGGTCGGAGTCACTACCACCAACAGGTCACCGGGATAAATAACATTTTTGAGAAAATAATCTATGGCCTCTCCTATTCTGGGGTCATATTCAGATATCTCAAAAAAAAGATAAAAATTTCTGGTTGTGTTGGGAGAAAATCTTTGTCTCTCTTCTTTTCTAGCCACATTTCTTTCATTCACCAGATAAACAGCCTGAATTTTCTGAGCTTTGCCGTTTTCATATATTTTAAAATCATCTATAGTCAGATTATCTATAAAATTATTGTCTTTATACACTCTGACAGGGACTTCAATGTTAACAACAAGGGATTCTTCAGCTATTTGCTGAGGGAAAACAGAAACAACTGAAAAGACAAAAATCAACAAAGAAATTACTTTTATTTTCATATTCACCTCATTTTTGATTAATACCAGTAAACACAAAAAATGTCAATAAAGCACACATAAATTCAAACTAACTATTGATTATAATTGAGATTCCTATTATCTTAGTAAACAATCTTGCATTTAAATAGAGAAAGATGAATAAAAACAAAGACATCACATTGGATTTTATCCGTACCCGAATAGAAGAAGATATCAAAGCTAACAAAAACCAAGGGAGAGTGCACACCCGTTTCCCGCCTGAACCTAATGGGTATCTCCATATTGGCCATGCCAAATCCATATGTCTTAATTTTGGTCTTGCCCAGGAATACAATGGAAAATGCAACCTTCGGTTTGACGACACAAATCCCTGCAAAGAAGAAGTGGAGTATGTGGAGTCCATTAAAAAAGATGTCAGATGGCTGGGATTTGATTGGAATGACCGTGAATATTATGCTTCTGACTATTTTGAAAAGCTTTATGAATACGCTGTTCAGTTGATAAAACTGGGGAAAGCTTATGTCTGCGACTTAAGCGCTGAAGAAATCAAACAATTCAGAGGCACTTTAACAGAACCAGGCAGAAAGAGTCCTTACAGAAACCGCCCGGTGGAAGAAAATTTAGACCTTTTCGAAAGAATGCGCAGGGGAGAATTTAAAGACGGAGAAAGAGTGCTGCGGGCTAAAATTGACATGGCCTCTCCAAACTTGAATATGAGAGACCCAGTCATCTATCGAATCCTTCATGCGTCTCATCACCGCACCGGAGACAAATGGTGCATATATCCTATGTATGACTTTGCCCATGGTCTTTGTGATTCCATTGAAGGGATCAC
>DASRVI010000119.1:0-6805 GCA_035655135.1 Acidobacteriota bacterium
ACCTCTTCATCCCTCTGTGTTAAGACTGCTGAAGTTCATTATTGAAAGCGCTCAAAAAGAAAAAAAAGAAGTCACTGTATGCGGCGAAATGGCAGCTGATCCCCTTTCAGCTTTAGCTTTATTGGGATTAGGTCTGAGAAGGTTTAGCATGAATCCTATTTTTATTCCCAGGATTAAAAAAGCTTTGAGGTCAGTTGAATACAAAAATATTCAAAAGTTTGTTGAAAAGGCTTTGACCAAAAGGACAGCCCGAGAGGTTGAGGAATATTTCTTAGAAAATATTTTATCCACACATCCCAAAGCTCTTCTTTCCACAGAAAGCTCTTAACCTGGACTATTCATAAAAAAAATGGCGATATTTTTATTATTATCTCATTTTCAGCGATATACAAGATTTTTTCAAGAACATTGACTTGAGCATTTTTCTTGTCAGTATTTTTCATTTTAATCGCCATTTTTTTACCTTACAGGCGAGCCGATCTCACTGCATCTGCTTCGTTACGAGGCATTCGAAGTGAAGCACCACGTCTTCATACCTCGTGCCTTGCATCTGCAGCAATCTCGACTCGTGAATAGCCTGGTTAACTAACCTGGACTATTCATAAAAAAATGGCGATGAATTAAACTCGTGAATAATACAGGTTAGCTGGATCTGAATCGTTTAAAAAGATTTTTTATTTTTAGATTTTTTGGTCCGGCCGTAGATGTCTTTGAGTCGAACGATATCCTTTTCATCCGAGTTTCCTATCCAGATCTCCATGATTCTTGCCGGTTTGTTTCCAATATTCCTAGCCCGGTGGGGAGCCTTGATGGGAATATAAATTTCCTCATTTTTTAGAGGACGCCAGACTTTTTCTCCAACGGTGACCTCCAGACCTTTATCTAGGATCACCCAATATTCGCTTCTTTGATTGTGATATTGAAGAGAAAGCGATTCATTAGGTTTGACTGTTATGAGCTTTATGCTTCCCGCGTCTTTGTGGGGATAGGAACGAAATTTTCCCCAAGGCCGATGGTCTTCAATGATTCTTTTTCTGAAATTTTTTTCTTTTTGTACGCTTGTTTCCGTAGAAACAGAAGTAGCTTTCTTTTTAGCCATTTTTTTAAGTTTAAGATACGGCCAGAGGCTGCTAAGATTTAAAAGGGTACATCCTCGTCTTCGCTGTCAGCATCAGGCATGTTTTGATCTGAAGGGAAATTAGATTCATCGTCAAAATCTGGAGGGGATTGTATGGTTTCAGTATCTCCCCTTTTTCCTAATAAGGTGACTTGATAGGCATGAATTTTTGTGGTGTATCTCGGATTGCCGTTACGGTCTTCCCATTTATCAGTTCTCAGTCTTCCTTCAACAAGAATTTGTTTGCCTTTTGATAGATATTTTTCACAGAATTCAGCTGTTTTACCCCAGGATACGATTTTATGCCATTCGGTGCGGTCCTGGCTTTCCTTGGTTTGGGGGTTAAAGACACGTTCATTAGTGGCTAATGAATAATTAGCTACGGGTCGGTTGGACTGAGGAATATACCTGACTTCAGGATCAGCTCCGAGTCGTCCTACTAAAATGACTTTATTGTAACTATTTATATCTCTCATGATAAAATCCTGGATTTTATTTCTTTGATTTTTTCCTGGGCGATTCTTGTTTCTTCTTCAAGAGGAAATTTGCTTATGAGAAGTTTGAACACAGCTAGAGCTTCCTCTTCTTTCCCGATTTCCATCAGACTAATTCCTTTTTTTAAATGAGCTGCTGGAATCTTATCACCCTCTGGATAGCTCAGAATAAGGACATTGAATTTTCTTATGGCTTGTTCAAAGTTTTCTTGACTGAAATAGCACTCTCCAATCCAGTAGAGGGCATTATCTGCAAGTGGGCTTTCAGGAAAGTGTTCTAGGTAAATATTAAAACCTTCTATGGCTAACTGGAAATTACCCTTAAGGTAATCTGATCTGGCTAAGTTGTACACTTCTTGAGGGGAAAGATTAGGATCCAGCTTTGTGGTTGGCTTCTCTTGTTCTTCGAGTTTTTGCTCAGATGTTTCTGGTTCTCCTGTTATTTTTTCCTGATCAGATGTATTTTTAACCTCTTCTTGAGGAGTGGCTTCTGTCTCTCCTGGAAGTGCTTTGGTTGACTGTTTGATTTCAATTAAATCTTCTGAGATCCCTGAAAGGCGGGATGTTATGGTGTCGAATTTCTCCAGTAAAATCTGGTACTGATTAGGGATTTTTTCTTGCTCTTCACTGATATCTGCTTGTTCACTCCGGATCATATTCATCAATTCGTAAATCTTATCTAACTGTTTTTTTATGGAATTGATGGATTCCTGGTTTTGTATTGACTGCTCTTCGAGTTCAAGGATTTTCTTTTTTAATATCTGTACATCTTTATAAATCAGCTCATAGGCTTTTTCTCTTTTCTGGATTCCAGCAAGCAGAACAGGACACAAGAAAATAAGAATGATCCCAGAATAAATCTTTTTAGTCATATAAAGTTGTTATTTTTCAATAATGGTAAATTGAGCTCTTCTGTTTTTCTGCCATGCGACTTCATTATGGCCTGGATCTATGGGCTGGCTTTTTCCATAGGAAATGATTTCCATTCTGTCAGGTGAGATTCCCCGAGAGACAAGATAATCTCGAGCGCTTTTAGCTCTTTTTTCCCCTAGTGCCAGGTTGTATTCTTCTGTTCCTCGTTCATCGCAGTGACCTTCAATCAATATTCTGACACCATCCCATTTCTTTAACCACTGTGCATTTTCTCTTAGAACCGGTTTGGCATCTTCCCTAATAAAATATTTATCAAAATCAAAGTGGATCATTTCAAGAGGTTTTTCAGCATTGATTTCTTCTAAAGTTTTTTGTTCAAATATTTCTTCTTCTGTTAATTCTGGTTTTTGGGCGGGCGGTTTTTCTACTTTTTCAACTTTGGGTTGTTCCTGGACCTGGGGTGGAGGGGGTGGAGTTTCTTCCACTTTTTTCCGGCAGGAAGAAAAGAAAGAAAAAACCAAAAGTAAAGACACAAACAGTACTGTAAATTTTTTCATGGGATCTCCTTTGGATTATTTTTTTTATAAAACATATTTATTCCCGATATGTTTTCTAATCTATATACAATGAATAGATGTCCTTGTCAAATAAAGAATTCACTGTGCAAGCATTTCTAAAACCGTGATTCAGTTTATTTGACGGATAAGGGGAAGGGCAAGGGATTCCTCACCCCATGCCCTTTCCCCTTAATAAACATTATAAATCACTTGTATCACGGTTTTAGAAATGCTTCTATTCACTGTTATTTTCTTGACCAATTGGGGAGCTTGTTCTCACCTTTAGATGTCAGACGCCTCAGATGGCTTCCATCATAGTCAATAGAGTAAATCTGGATGCTTCCTATACGGTTAGAGGAAAACACAATATGACGTCCGTCAGGAGACCAGGCAGGCGATTCATTCCTGGCGTATCCTTCTGTTAGTTTGATAATGCGGTCAGTTCTAAGATTGAGAACATAGAGATCAAATACAGCCGCAACTCGGGACACATAGACAATTCTATCGCCTGTTGGGGCCCAGGCTGGAGCGTCGTGGTAATTTCCTCCAAAGCTTCGCCTGCGGACATTGGTTCCTTCAGCATCCATGATATAGATTTGAGGAGAGCCCAATCTATCAGAGGTAAAGGCGATTTCCCTGTTGTTGGGTGACCAGGAGGGAGCTGTATCTATGGCTCTGTTATAAGTGAGGCGTTTAATGTTTTTCCCATTGCTGTCGCAGACATATATTTCTGAATTAGACTCGTCTTCAGTTGAACAGAAAGCCAGTTTTTTCCCATCATAGGAAAAGTCAGTTCCAAAGCTTGTTCCGTGATCCGTGACCATAGTCCTGGTTCCTTCAAAAGGATTGAAAAGGTAAAGAGCCGCTTTCTGATTGTTGTAAGCTGTGTAAGCTATTGTTTTTCCGTCTGTGGACCAGGCAGGCATATAATCTCTGGTTTTATTAAATGTCAGCCGGGTTTGATTATGGCCGTCATAGTCCATCATATACAGTTCATCATTTCCGTTCCTGTTGGAAACAAAGACAATTTTTGTGGTAAAAATAGGAGGTTCCCCGTATATTCCCATAAATTCATTTGATATTCTATGCGCCAGGAGCCGTAAAAGGCTTTTATCAGACTGATATTTTTTGCCTTTTATGAACCGGGCTGATTTGACATCGTATATTTTCGCTTCAAAGAGAAAAAAGCCATCATTGGTTTGAGAAATATCGCTGCTGAGGAGGAGTTTGGCTTGAATGGATTCCCAATCTTTAAAATTGATGTTTTCTGGGTCTAAGGGGTCAATCCATTTGTAATAATCTTCAGGAAGGGGACTGAATACCCGACTGTATTTTAGGTCAGAAATAATGACTTCTCTAATGGTGGAAGCTGCTGAACGCAGTTCCGGTGAATCAGTACTGGTTATCACTTCAGGGACAGCTACCGGGATGATCGGCATGCCTTCTCTGATCCTCATGACCACTTCTTGTTGGGAATAAAGGGGACTTACACTAAGGATTCCAAGCAACAAAAGGGTTAATGTAATGTTTGTTTTTCTCATTTTGTGTGCTCAAATATGAGGCGTATCAAAAGATATTCCTCTTTGTATTCAGTAGGTAAAGGAGGGAATGGGGCAGAGGAGCGAACAGCACGGATGGCTGAAAGGTCAAGAGATTTCACATCGCTTGACTCAACGATTTCAGGTTCTGAAATATGGCCGTCCTTATAGATCCGGAAAGATATGGTGGTGAAATAATCTCCGCTGAGCCCAGTGCTTATTCGGGATGTATACCAGTTATTGGATATTCTTGCATGGAGTGTCTGCAAATACCAAGTGTAGGGAAAGGTCGACATACCTATTTGGGAGGAATATTGGGATCCAAATCCCACTCCACCACCACCTCCCCCACCTCCGACTCCTAATCTTAATCCAGTTCCTCCTCCCAAGGTCCCTGAAGAAGACTCGCTGGATTTTGTTTTGGGTTGAGAAGTCGTTGTGGATTTCTGAATAACGGTCTTTTTTTTGGTGTCTGCTTTTTTTTCTTTTTTGGGTTTATCCACAGGGTACCTGAGAGATGATTCTTGTTGTTCTGCTTTTTTGGGCACAGTCAAATCGCTTAGGTTTTCCTTCTCTGGAAGCTCTGTTTCTCCCACAGCTTCACTCTGGGTGCCCCCCCCTGGAGGTCCTCCTGGAGGCCCGCCGCTGCCGCCTCCTCCGCCTCCACCACCTCCGGGAAAAGAGACCACATTTACATAGTGAACCATTCCTTTTTTGGAGTGGCTGGGAAGATAAGGAGAAATGACCGCCAGAATAAAGAGCAGCAGGTGCAGAGAAGCTGATATAATGAGAGCCTGTCTGAATGTTTTGAATTCTCTGTTTGATATGGTATGACTCATCAGTCTTCTTTTTCCTCAAGAGGTTTGACCACAAGGCCCACCACTTGAATTCCGGCTTGTTTGACTGTATCCAATATGCGTATCACAAAACCATAGGGGAGGGTTTCATCCGCTCTAATAAAAACAACTTTATTTTCTTTTCCGTAAAAATATTCTTTGAGCCGTTGTTCTAGAAGAAACTGATTGATCACCTGATCTTTGATATGGATGTATTTATCACTGGTAATGGTTAAAGTCAGTCCTTCTTCCGCGGGAGCTGATTCGGTTTCTGCCTGAGGAAGATTAACTCCGATTCCGGACTGCATCATGGGAGCTGTGACCATAAATATAATGAGGAGGACCAGCATCACATCAACTAGAGGGGTTACGTTGATTTCAGATAATGAGGTGCCAACCTCTTTTTTGCTTATAGGCCTGTATTTAAATGCCATAGAGTCTTTCGGTTATGCTGATAAACTCAATGGAAAAATCTTCCATATCGCTTACCATCTCTTTAATTTTCTGCAGGAAGTGATTATAAGCAATAACAGCGGGGATAGCTGCAAAAAGGCCCAGTGCTGTGGCCACCAAAGCTTCAGCAATACCAGGGGCAACAGTGACCAGACTAGCTGATCCTTTGACTCCGATTCCGATGAAAGAATCCATAATACCCCAAACAGTTCCAAAAAGACCTATAAAAGGGGTCACACTTCCTGTGGTGGCCAAAAAACTCATCATTTTTTCAAATCTATTGACTTCTTTATTGGATGCTTTTATGAGTGATCTGTTGATACTTTCCAGGTTTTCCAGGGATATTGAAGATTCCGGATTAGATTTTTTTATATAAGCAAGAGTTTTAAATCCTGACTGAAATAAAGAAGACAAGGGGCTTGCTTTGTATTTTTGGGAAGCATTGTTGACTTCAGCAAGATTTCTGCTCTTTTTAAAAATAGACATGAATTTTTCTGATTCCTTTTCAGCGGCTTTGAAGGTTTTCCTTTTATAATAGATGATAGCCCAGGAGAATACAGAAAAAAACAACAGGACGATGAGTACGATGTGGACCACGATGCTGGCTTTGAGGATAAGTTGAATAAAGTTCATTTTTGAGTCCAAAAAGTAGCATACACCCGAATCATTGTCAACCTAGATTGTTCATAAAAACTGCCGATATCATATTCACATATGACAAGTTTTATGTTTCAAGATGTATTAATAAGACAATCTAGGAAGTATGATTAATGCCCGAATGCTTTATTTATTTTTTATTATCGGCAGCTTTTACCCTAAAGGCGAGCCAATCTCACAGCATCTGCTTCGTTGTAGGGCATTCGCGGTGAAGGACCACAGCGTAATGTCATCACGAGGAGCGGAGCGACGTGGTGATCTGACGACCATTTAATTATAA